>CAYXZZ010000026.1:0-19593 GCA_964470055.1 uncultured Mycoplasma sp. | reverse complement strand
ATGCAGTAACTCTGCACGTTCGGTTCTGTGAGGGATGCATGGAGTAATCTGTGCTCCTACTCGATTATAGTGGAGGTAGTATATGAAAAAGAATAATAATAAAACAAATAAGATAGTGTCTATATTAAATTATTTTAGTGCAGTATGTTTTTATATTGTATCAATAATTAATTTTATGAATAAAAATAATAGCACAGGCGTTGTGTATTTGTGTTTAGGTTCAACCTTTTTATGTTTAGGAAGCGTTTATCTAAATAAAGATAAAGACAAAAATAAAAAGTAATAAAAATTATAATTTATCAAATAGAATGGAGATATAATCATGGCTTTTGACTATAAAAAAGAATATAAAGAATTTTATATGCCTAAAAATAAACCTAGTATTGTAGAAGTTCCTAAAATGAATTATATAGCAGTAAGAGGTAAGGGTAATCCCAATGAAGAAAAAGGAGATTATCAAAATACAATAGGATTATTATATGGAATTGCTTATACAATAAAAATGAGTTATAAAGGAACTCACAAAATTAATGGTTATTTTGAATATGTTATTCCACCACTAGAAGGATTTTGGTGGCAAGATGGTATTAATGGAGTGGATTATGCTCATAAAGAAAATTTTAAATTTATATCACTAATTAGATTACCAGACTTTGTTAGTAAAGAAGATTTTGATTGGGCTATCGAAGAAGCAACAAAGAAAAAGAAACAAGATTTTTCAAGAGTGGAATTTTTTTCCTATGATGAAGGACTATGTGTTCAATGTATGCACTTGGGTTCTTATGATGATGAACCTGCAACAGTTAATTTAATGCATGAATATATAAAAGAAAATGAATATGAGTTAGATATTACTGATGAAAGGTATCATCACGAAATATATTTAAGTGATCCAAGAAAATGTGATGTAAGTAAATTAAAGACGGTTATTAGACATCCAATAAAAAAAATAAAGTAAATTATAATCCAGGAGCAAATTAAGTTTGCTCTTTATTTTCGGACAAACATTAACAAGAAATATCGAGTAAGAAGAATCTTTCTTTGTTACAGAACAATTAAGAAATAGAAATACTATTGAATTTTTGGGCATTTGGGAATAGTTACATAATCCTAATTTTAATTATGGCAAATTTGTCATAATTAAAAGTCAAGCAGGTTAAAATAGTTATAACTGAAGAGGTTAAACAATATCAACATGTTTCCAGAAAGATTTTATGAACGATGTAAAGCCTCATCAAATTTGCCAGTGCCGATGGCAAAATTACCATAGATTTATAATTACAAGCAAATCACAAAAAAGATTTGCTTTTTTAGTAACTAAAAATCACCATACGTGGTATAATATGAACCAGGTGATATTATGGATAAAATTATTGTTAAAGGTGCACGTGAAAATAACCTTAAAAATATAGATATTGAATTACCAAAGAATAAAATGATTGTTATGACAGGTCTATCTGGCAGTGGAAAAAGTTCTCTTGCTTTTGATACAATTTATGCAGAAGGACAACGTCGTTATGTTGAAAGTCTTTCAGCATATGCTAGACAATTCCTTGGAGGTTCAGAAAAACCAGATGTTGATAGTATTGAAGGATTATCTCCTGCAATCAGTATCGATCAAAAGACAACTTCAAACAACCCTCGTTCAACAGTCGGAACAGTTACCGAAATTTATGACTACTTAAGACTTTTATTCTCAAGAGTCGGAGTACCATATTGTCCAACTCATAACATTCCTATCTCTTCTCAAAGTGTTGAAGAAATGACTGATAAAGTTTTAGAATACGGAGAAGGAACTAAAATAATTATCATGGCTCCAGTAGTTCATGGTGAAAAAGGTACACATAAAGACTTACTTGAAAAACTACGTAAAGAAGGATACGTTAGAGTACGTGTTAATGGTGAGATGCTTGATTTAAGTGAAGAAATTGACTTAGACAAGAATAAAAAAGATAACATCGATGTTGTAATTGACCGTGTTGTTATTAAAGAAGACTCACACAGTAGAATCTTTGAAGCAATTGAAACAGCCACAAAATTAGCCGAAGGAAAAGTAATTATTCAAGTATTAGGAGAAGATGCTAAAGAAGTAGTTTTCTCAGAACAATTTGCTTGTCCTCACTGTGATTTTTCATTAAGCGAGTTAGAACCAAGAACTTTTAGTTTCAATGCTCCATATGGTGCTTGCCCAGAATGTAAAGGTTTAGGAGTAAAGCTCCAAATAGATAAAGATTTACTAATCCCAGATCAAACACTATCACTTGCAGCAGGCTGTATTAAGACACTAACTGATGATCCAGAAGGACTAGACTACAAAAAACTAGAATGTGTTTGTAAACATTATAAGATTAATATGACAAAGCCTTGGAAAAGTTTAACTGAACATCAACAAGCAATGATTCTATACGGATCAGATGAAATAATTCATTTCCAATATAAGTCTAAAAGCGGTAATAGCTACAATAGTAAAGACTTCTACGAAGGAATCATTAATAACCTAGAACGTCGTTATATGGAAACAAGTTCTACATGGATTCGTGATTGGTTAGAAAACTACATGGTTGAATATGAATGTGACGCGTGTCATGGAGCAAGATTAAAAGATGAAGTTCTATCCGTAAAAGTTGCTGGAAAAAACATCTACGAAGTAACATGCATGAGTATCAAAGAACTTCTAAAATCATATGAAAGTCTAAAACTATCAGAAGAACAAAAACAAATAGCAAACCTAGTATTAAAAGAAATCAATGAACGCCTAAGTTTCTTATCTAATGTTGGCTTAGAATACTTAACCTTAAGTAGAAGTGCAGGAACCCTATCAGGAGGAGAAGCACAACGTATTCGTCTAGCAACCCAAATAGGTTCTCATCTTACAGGAGTTTTATACGTATTAGATGAACCTAGCATTGGTCTACATCAAAGAGATAATGAGAAGCTAATCAAGTCAATGCAAGAAATGTGTGATTTAGGAAATACACTTATAGTTGTAGAACACGATACAGATACAATGATGGCCTGTGACTACTTAGTAGATATTGGACCAGGGGCAGGAGATGCTGGAGGGCATATCGTTGCTCATGGTACTCCAGAGGAAGTAATGCAAAATGAAAATAGTATTACCGGACAATACTTAAGTGGTAAAAAGTGTATTGAAGTTCCGAAAACAAGAAGAAAAGGCAATGAAAAATTTTTAAAAATCAAAGGTGCACGTGAAAATAATCTAAAAAATATTAATGTTGATATCCCACTAGGAACATTTACTTGTGTAACCGGTGTATCCGGAAGTGGAAAGAGTAGTTTAATTAATGAAATATTATGCAAGGCAGTCTCTCAACGTTTATATAAGACAAAAGATAAACCAGGTAAATTTGAAAAAATAATTGGAATGGACAACCTAGATAAAATAGTTGCCATCTCTCAAAATCCAATTGGAAGAACTCCACGTTCAAATCCCGCAACATATACAGGTGTTTTTGATGATATTAGAACTTTATTCACAACCACAAAAGAAGCAAAAATGTATGGCTTTGAAAAAAATAGATTCTCATTCAACGTTAAAGGCGGACGTTGTGAAGCCTGTCGCGGAGACGGAGTAAAAAAAATAGAGATGCATTTTTTACCAGATGTTTATGTTCCATGTGAAGTATGTCACGGAACTAGATATAATAGAGAAACATTAAACATAAAATATAAAGGGAAAAACATTGCAGAAGTACTTGATATGCGTGTAACAGAAGCATTAGAGTTCTTTGACAATGTTCCTAAGATTAAACATAAACTTCAAGTTTTAGAAGAAGTTGGACTTGGTTACATCAAATTAGGTCAAAGTGCTCCAACACTATCAGGAGGAGAAGCAGAGCGTGTAAAATTAGCCAAAGAACTTCAAAGAAAGGCAACCGGAAAAACACTATTTGTTCTTGATGAACCAACAACAGGGTTACACGTTGACGATATCAAGCGTTTACTTGCAATTTTACAGAAAATAGTAGATAATAAAGATACAGTAGTAGTCATTGAACACAATCTTGATGTTATTAAAGTAGCAGACTACATAATCGATTTAGGACCTGAAGGTGGAGACGGTGGTGGAACAATAGTCGCAACCGGAACACCAGAGGAAGTATCAGAAGTAAAAGAATCATACACAGGTCAGTTCTTGAAAAAAATACTATAACAAAGAGGGAATAATATGGATAGAGTAGCGTTTGACTTAGGATTTATACAAATTTATTGGTATTCCATTTTTATCTTTTTAGCAATGTTAGCCGCTTGTTTTGTAATCTACCGTGAGGCTAAAAGACGAAATATTGATGATGACTTTTTAGTGAATTTAACGTTTAATACAATAATATTTGGAATAATCGGTGCAAGACTTTACTATGTAGCATTTAATCTTCCATATTATATAGCACATCCACTCGAAATACTAGAGATTTGGAATGGTGGACTAGCCATTCATGGTGGAATACTAGCAGGTTTATTATCAATTATTAGTTATTGTAAGAAAAAAGATGTAAATATAATGCGAATGCTAGATATAATAGTAGTTGGCCTAATTTTAGCCCAAGCAATCGGTCGCTGGGGAAATTTCTTTAACAGCGAAGCCTACGGAGCGGTAACTACTCTTGAAACATTACAATCTCAAGGAATTCCTCAATTTATAATTGATGGTATGTATATTTTAGGAGAGTACCGTCAACCGACTTTCTTCTATGAATCAATTGGTTGTTTATTTGGATTTGCTGCCATGTTAATAATTCGCTGGGGAAAATATTTAAAAAGAGGAACTTTAACTGCATTTTACTTAATTTGGTATGGAACACTTAGATTTTTAATAGAAGGTTTACGAGCAGATTCACTAATGTTAGGACCAATCAAAATTGCCCAAGCCGTATCATTATTATTTATTGTAATTGGTCTAATTATTTTTGTAATAAATTTAACAAAGAAGAAAAGTGACGAAAATCTATATCGTAAAGACCCTAAACAGGTAGCAATCGACAACATGGTATACTTTAATTAGAGGTGATAATATGTATAAAAAAGTAGTAGTCTTTGGTGGAGGAACTGGTATTTCCTACCTACTTAAAGGATTAAAAAGTTTTCCTGTTGACATAACGGCAGTTATTACAGTTTCTGACAATGGTCGTTCAACAGGACGATTAAGAGAAGAATTTCATACTCCAGCCGTTGGAGATATCAGAAAAGTAATCACATCACTATCAGGTATAGATGAACCTATCAAAAAAATGATGGAATATCGTTTTAAAACATCAAGTGACTTAGATGGACATTCTTTAGGAAACCTAATTCTAACAGCAATGTTAGATATGAATGGTTCACTAAAAGATTCAATAGGTTATCTAAGTAAACTTCTAGACGTTAAACACAAAGTTTTACCAATCTCTGAAGATTCAAAACTAACATTAATGGGTCAAGACTATGATGGAAATATTATTGAGGGTGAGCACCAAATTACGAGTGCCCATCGCCAGTTAAAGAAAATATATTATAAAGAAGAACCAAATGTCTTACCAGAAGTATTAACTGCTATAAAAGAGGCTGACTTAATATTATTGAGTATGGGCAGTCTCTACACAAGCGTTTTACCAAATGTAATTTGTAAACAGGTTAAAGAAGCAATTACTGAAACAAAGGCTCCAATTATGTACTTATGCAACGTCGTAACTCAACCTGGAGAAACAGATAAATTTACAGTAGGAGATCACGTGGAATTAATCAATAGATATCTAGAGACTAAAAATCTAGATGCCGTAATTGCCAGCAATACAAAAATAGATAAAAAAATTGCGAAAAAGTATTACACAGAAGAACAAAAAGACCCAGTGTTAATTGATCATAAAAAACTAGAAAAACTAGGAGTAGAACTAATAGAGGACGATCTAATTATTGTAGAAGATAATATTTTAAGACATAATAGTTTAAAATTAAGTTCTCTAATATTTTCTTACTTAATGAGATAAATGTCATACACAACACGTATAAAAGAAGAAATTGCTAGTATTGAGAATACAAAATCAGAAACCATTGCTGAACTAGCCGGTTTTACCAGAAATAATGGCACAGTAACAAATGAATCAATTACACTAACTACTGAAAATAAAAAAACAGTTGAAAGAATAAAAAACTTTATAAAACAAGAATACGAAGTAGATATAAAAATCGATACCAAAGACAATGCTAATTTTAGTAAGAAAGAATTAGTAGTAATGTATATAAATAATAAAGTAGAAAGTATCCTAAAAGATATTGGTTATCTTGATAAAGATGGAAATCATTTGTCTATTCCTCCAACGTATATAGTTGGCGCAAATGAAGAAATACGTGCTTATCTTCGTGGAGTATTCTTATGTTGTGGAAGTATTAACGATCCTAAAACATCTAGATATCATATGGAATTACTTATTTCAACTCCAGAAGAAGCTGTTTTTGTTCAAAAACTCTTAAATATTTTCGATTTAAATGCTAAGATTCTAAATCGTGACAAAGGCTATATGATATATCTAAAAGAAGCCGAGAAAATAAGCGACTACATCAAAATACTAGGAGCAAACAATGCTGTAATGTACTTTGAAAATGTCCGTATATATCGTGAACAAAAAAATAAGACGAATAGACTAAATAATTGTGAACAGGCAAATACTGATCGCGCAGTCGCAACCGCAACTAATCAACTAGAGCAAATCAGAATCATTGAAGAAACATCAAGTGTAGACTTACTTGATGATAAAACAAAGGAAACTTTAGAGTACAGAAAAAAATATCCTGAGGCATCCTTAAAAGAGTTATCAGAAATTATTTCTTTAGAAACAAATAAGCCAATTACTAAATCGGGATTAAATCATCGATTAAGAAAAATAAAAGAATTATCTGAGCGTCTTGCTAAACAAGCAAAAAAATAGAACTATGAAACAAGATCATAGTTCTATTTTTTAATAATTTTATCTACAAGCCCATATTTAACTGCTTCTTCTGCCGACAAATAATTATCTCTTTCCGTATCCTTTTCAATTTTATTCAAAGTCTTTCCCGTATTTCTACTTAAAATCCGATTAAGTCTCTCTCGTAAATTAATAATTCTATCAGACGCAATTTTAATATCAGTTGCTTGTCCCTCTGCTCCTCCAAGAGGTTGATGAATCATTACATCAGCATTTGGTAAAATATATCTTTTTCCTTTGCAACCACTAGATAATAAAAATGCAGCCATACTCGCAGCCATTCCAATACAAATCGTCGACACATCACTTTTTACAAAATTCATCGTATCATATATGGCCATTCCTGAAGTAATAACTCCACCAGGAGAATTAATATAAATAGAAATATCTTCATGATTAAGTGAATCCAAATAAAGTAATTCCGCAATAACACTATTTGCCAAAGTATCATTAATCTCTCCACTAATAAAAATAATTCTTTCTTTTAATAATCTTGAAAAAATATCATAGCTTCTTTCACCTTCAATATCTTTATCAATTACAACAGGCACTAAATTCATATAATCACCTACCTATACATAGTATAGTGTAAATCTACAAAATTATTCATATGATAAATAGACATTATATGCTATAATTATAATGAGAAAATGCAAGGGGTGAAATTTGTGATAGAAACAGTTTCAGTTAAAATTAATGATAAAACTTACAAATACAGTAAAGGAATAACACTTCAAGAGATTGCCAATGAGGTTGAAAAAGAACGTAAACATCCAATTCTTATAGCAAAGGTAAACAATCACTTTAAAGAATTATCATCTTCATTAAAAGAAGACTCTGAGATTGAATTTCTTGATTTAACTAATAGGGAAGCCAATCGTTGTCATATAAATGGCCTTATTTATATGTTAGTTTATGCTGTTAAAAAACTATATGGAAATAACGAAGACATTATAGTTCAACATTCTCTAGATAAAGGAATATACATAGAAACAACCTTCCGATTAACAGAAAAAAAGGTTCAAGAAATCAAAGAATGTGTAAAAGCACTTATCGAAGCAGACATGCCTATAACTAAAGTAACAATCGACCGACTTGAGGCTATCAAATATTTTGAAAGCATCAACGATCATACCAAGGCTGGTGTAATGATGTATAACACTAACAGTTACATCACTTTATATCGACTAGGAAATTTATACAACTATTTCTACAGTCTAATGCCGCCATCAACAGGAAAATTAAAAGAGTTTGATTTAACGTATATTAAGGATAATGGTTTTGTTCTAAGATTTCCAACAATCTACATAAATGATAGAATTAAGGAATATGAACACCATCCAAATATGTTTAAAGTATTTAAAGAAAACAGAGAATGGGCTAAACTAATTAACATCGAAACATCCGTTGATTTAAACCAAGTTGTTTCAACTGGTAAAATTAGTGATTTAATAAAAATTGATGAAACGCTTCAAAGTAATAAATTACTAAACGTTGCAAAAGAAATAAATGATCGCAAGAATAAAGTAAAAATTGTTTTAATTGCAGGCCCATCCTCTTCAGGAAAAACTACCACAACAAGAAAATTATGTATGTTTTTAAAGAGTTTTGGTCTTTCTCCACGTGTTGTATCAATGGATGATTACTTTGTCAATAAAAAAGATACTCCACTAGATGAATTTGGTAAACCTGATTACGAATGCTTAGAAGCGGTAGACACTAAATTATTTGACAAACAAATGGCCGCTCTAATGAACGGAGAAAAAGTCACAGTGCCAACATATAATTTTGCTCTTGGAGAAAAAGAGTTTAAAGAAGAAGTTCAAATTGGAGCCAAAGATATACTTTTAATTGAGGGAATTCATGCCCTAGACGACAGAATTCTTACTAACATTCCAAGAGAACATAAATATAAAATTTATATTTCAGCACTTACTGAATTAAATATGGACAACCACAACAGAATATGTACAAGTGACAATCGTATTTTAAGAAGAATTGTTCGTGATAATCGTACGCGTAATTATAAAGTAGAATATACACTTCAACTATGGCCAAGCGTTCGTCGTGGCGAAGAAAAATACATCTTCCCATATCAAGATGAGGCTGATGCTACAATAAATTCTGCTTCATTATACGAAATAGGTGTCTTAAAAACCTATGCCGAGCCATTACTATATTCTGTTCCACCGGAATCTCCATATTATGAAGAGGCAAAACGTTTAATTAACTTCTTGCGTTTATTCCTCCCAATTCCTGCAGATTCTATTCCAGAAGATGCCGTATTAAGAGAATTCATTGGAGGAGGTTACTTCCACGAATAATAAATATCCACAAAAACTGTGGATATTTTCTTTTTACAAGAAATCACCTGTGGAAAAAGTTTTTGACATCAAAAAATGTCAAAAAAAAGCGAATGTATTGAAAGAAAAAAAGTTAAACTATATAATAAAAATATAGGAGGATATTTAATATATGATTAAAGTTGCAATTAATGGATTCGGAAGAATCGGAAGACTTTGTTTCCGTTTAATGGAAGAAAATGAAGAATTTGAAGTTGTTGCTATCAATGATTTAACAGATGCAGAACAATTAGCATATTTATTAAAATATGATACAAATCACAGAAATTATCGCATTGATGAAATTTCAAGTGATGAAGATGAAATTATAATTGGAGATAGGCGTGTAAAAGTTTATGCTGAAAAAGATCCAGCAATGTTACCATGGAAAGAATTAGATGTTGATGTAGTATTTGAATGTACTGGTTTATTCACATCAGAAGAAAAAGCCATGGCTCATATTAATGCCGGAGCAAAAAAAGTTATTATCTCTGCCCCAGCAAAAGGTAATATTAAAACAATCGTATACAACGTAAACCATGAAACACTAACAGGAGATGAACAAATTATTTCTGCTGCTAGTTGTACAACCAACTGTCTAGCACCAGTTGTTGATGTTTTAGATAAGACTTTTGGAATTAACAAAGGATATATGACAACAGTTCATGCATATACTAACGATCAAGCATCATTAGATATAGCCCATAAAAAAGGAATTAAAGCCCGCCGTGGTCGTGCATGTGCTGCTAATATTGTTCCAGCATCAACTGGAGCGGCTTCTGCAATCGGTTTAGTTTGTCCTAATCTAGCAGGAAAATTAGACGGTACAGCCATGCGTGTTCCTGTTCCAACAGGATCAGTAGTTGATTTAACTCTTGAACTAGGAAGAAATACTACTGTAGAGGAAATTAATGCTACTCTAAAAGCCGCAACAAATGAAACTCTTCAATATACAGAAGATCCAATCGTATCATCTGATGTTATCGGAAGACGTTGTGGTTCACTAATAGATGGACTTTCTACAAGTGTTCTAGAAGTAGATGGAAAACAACTAGTAAAAGTAGTATCTTGGTATGACAATGAAATGAGTTATACTGCTCAAATGGTAAGAACTGCAAAATACTTAATGAAATAAGTAAAGTAACTGACAAAAAAGGATTAATTCCTTTTTTTTAGTCGGAAATAATGCTATACTTTAGATAAGACAAGGAGGATTAGCCGATGAAGACATTAAAAGATTTAAATGTTGAAAATAAGAAGGTTATAATTCGTTGCGATTTCAATGTCCCTATAAAAGATGGGAAAATTGTTGATGATACAAGAATAGTAGGCGCTCTACAAACAATTAATTACTGTTTAGAAAAAAACGCTAAAGTTATTCTTTTATCACATTTAGGTCGCATTAAAGAAGAAAATGATTTAGAAAAAAATGATCTTGCACCAATTTCAGTAAGATTAAGTGAACTATTAAATAAAGAAGTAAAATTTATAAATAAAACTCGTGGAGAAGAACTAGAATCTGCCGTTGCCACAATGCAACCAAAAGATGTTATTTTAATTCAAAATACTAGATACGAAGATTTAGATGGTAAAAAAGAAAGTAAAAATGACGAAGACTTAGGAGCATACTGGGCATCACTAGGTGATGTTTTTGTAAATGATGCTTTTGGTACTATTCATAGAGCCCATGCCTCAAATTGTGGAATAGCAGCACACTTACCATCAGCATTCGGTTTCCTAATTGAAAATGAATTAAATGCTTTAAGTTTACTAGACAATCCGCAACATCCATTCATAGTTGTATTAGGTGGTGCCAAAGTAGCCGATAAAATTGGTGTTATCGAAAATCTCGTTACTAAAGCAGATTATATACTCATTGGTGGAGGAATGGCCTTTACATTCTTAAAAGCCAGTGGAATAGAAATTGGTAAGTCTCTACTAGATGAAGAAAATATTGACTTTTGCAAGAATGTTTTAAATAATCACCATAATAAAATTATTCTACCAATTGATGCTGCTGTAACAAATGAATACACTAATGATGAAGAATATAGAGTTAAATCTATTAACGAAATAGCCGAAGATGAAATGGGACTTGATATTGGTCCAGCCACAAAAGACTTATTCGCAAACTACTTAAAAGATGCCAATATTGCAGTTTGGAATGGACCATTAGGAGTTTATGAATTTTCTAAGTACAAAAAACATACCGATGAATTATTAGCGTTCATTGTCACAAATAACATTAAAACAATTTTAGGTGGTGGAGATATCGTCGCTGCTGCCTCAACTGCCGGATATAAGGACAAAGTATACCATGCCTCAACAGGCGGAGGAGCAACCTTAGAGTATTTAGAAGGAAAAACACTTCCTGGAATTGAAGCAATAAAATAAAAAGTAGGTGACCTAATTTGAGTACAGAAAGATTTTTCATTGCCGACCCATACAATGATGAGCATATTAGACTAATTTCTGATTTTGAGGAGACTAACGGGATAACTACCGTTACTTCAACGTTGTTACGAAATATACGTCAAACGAGAACTGAGGAAAGATATAAAGAAGAAGCCAAAGAGAGTAATGAAATACATCAAAGTCTCTTTCTTCAAGATGAAACATGTATAACAGATACTTGTCATGTTCAAGCAGAAAAAGATATGAAAGCATGTCGCATCTTTTTTGCCCCTATTTCCACAGGAAAAAATCGTAAATTAGTTACTTTAGCAACAGACTATGCCTTTGATGTATTGGGAATGGAAGATGTTTTTGTCACAGTCGCATCTAGCGGAACAGATCGATTATTAATTGAAAATTTAGAAGAAAAAGGCTTCGAGAATCTAGGAGAAGATAATGGGAGCATTACATATCTAAAAGAAAAAGAATTTATTAATGAAAGTGGAAAAGGAAACGCCATGGCTGCCTAGTCACTTTCTTTTTCTATAAAGGAGAATATCATGATCGTAGCATTAAACAATAAAAGTAATTTAACAAAACAAGAATTTATATCATATCAAGAGGCCCTAGCAACAGTAGAGTCAGATTCAAAACTAATTTTATGTGCCAGTCCACTTAATATAGCAGCATTTAACTTAAGTAATTGTCATTTAGGGAGTCAAAATGTCAGTAAAGATTTAATAGGGGCACATACTGGAGAGATTGCAGCTTCTCAACTAAAATCATACGATGTTGAGTACTGTATTGTTGGTCACTCTGAAAGACGTGCTGACCAACATGAAACAGATGTAGAAATTGCCGAAAAGATAAAAAATCTTTATGAACAAGGTATCATTCCAATTCTTTGCGTTGGTGAAACCAAAGATGAAAGAACATCAGGGAAAGTAACAGAAATAATCAAACGAGAATTAGAAATCGCAACTGAAAATCTTACTTCCGAAGAAAAAGAGCAGTTAATAGTTGCTTATGAACCAATCTGGTCAATCGGAACCGGATTAATTCCTACAAACGTTGAAATTGAAGAGGTTTTTGAACTTATAAAAGACTTTCTTCCTAACACCAAAGTCCTATATGGTGGTAGTGCCAATGAAAAAAATATTGATGAAATAAAACAATGTTCACTAATAGACGGTTATCTATTAGGGGGATTAAGTCTAAAACCCGATCTCCTAAAAGTGTTCTTAGAAAAACTAGATAATTGACTTAGTTGACAGTTTCGACAAAACTTGTCTAATTTTTCTCTATCGTTTTTTGCAGAAATATTATATAATTAAAATGCGTGCAGTATAAAAAGGGAGAAGAAGATGACAAAGATAAAATTATTAGTAGTAGATGACAATAAAAGTTTAGTTGAAATGATTAAGGAATATTTTAATGATAACGCTAATATTAAAGTGACCTTAACCGCAAATGATGGTGCAGAAGCCATTCGTTTGATTGAAACAAAAGAAGACGAATTTGATATCTTGTTATTGGATTTAATAATGCCAAACAAAGATGGATTGAGCGTTTTAGAAGAAATGCGTAAAAAGAATATATCTAAAAAGGTAATGGTTCTAACATCATATAACACGCAAGATATGATTAGAAAAGTATCTGAATTAGGTGTAAACTACTTTATGCTAAAACCATTTGAACTAAATGATTTAGAAAAACGCATCAAAGAAGTAGTATCAGTTGTGAAATATGGAGGAGAAACTTTGGATTTGTACCACAATAATCTCCAAGTTTCTATTACAAAAACACTTCACGAATTAGGTGTTCCCTCCCATATTAAGGGATACCAATACATACGCGAAGGAATATCAATTGTATATGAAAGGCCAGAAATAGTTGGAGGAATAACGAAAGAACTATATCCAGAAATCGCCAAGAAATATAATACTACAGTATCTCGAGTAGAACGAGCAATCAGGCACGCAATTGAAATCAGTTGGAATAGAGGTAACTGGCAATTAATGGAAGATATTTTTGGACATAGTGTCGACATAGACAAAGCAAAACCGACTAACTCAGAATTTATAGTAACCGTGGCTGATAAATTAAGACTAGAGTTTAATAAACCATTAATGACACATTAAAAGACTTCGGTCTTTTTCTTTTTTTGCCATCATAGTTTCTTGACAAGTTTCTCATAAAAAAGTATACTTAATTTATAAAATATGTAAGGAGAATACAATTTATGGAACGTAAAATTGAAACTTTTTTCAGAAAATGGCAAAAAGATATTATTAGAAAACCTTTAATTTTATATGGCCCAAAACAAATTGGTAAGACTTTTACTGTTCTATCATATGGAGCCAGAGAATATAAAAATATTATCTACTTTAATACAGAAAACAATAAACAACTATTAGATTTATTCATAAAAGAAAAATCAACAGAAAAATTAATTATTAACCTATCATTGCTTTCTAAAGAAACCATTCTACCAGAAGATACGCTAATTGTTTTAGACAATCTTTCTTCTAATGAAATCGTTAAAGGAATGAAATTATTTGGCAGTGAAAAAAGTAAATACCATCTTATTGGAATAACTTCTAATCGTGAAAAACTTGCTGAATTTAAAGGTGAGGAATTACAGTTTAAAGCAATGAGTGAAATGGATTTTGAAGAGTACTTATGGGCTAAAGATGAAAAGTCACTTGCAGAACTAATAAAAGAATCATTTACTAAACATAAAACCTGTCCGTTTCATAAAGTAGCACTTGATCTCTTCCAAGACTATTTAATAACAGGTGGTTTTCCAGAGGTAGTAGAAGCAAATATCAATGGTAAAACAAGTTATGAACTAGATGCTATTAAGCAAAAAATATTAGATGCCTATAAAAAAGAAATTGCTTTAAATAAGATATTGATAGATATCCCAAGAGGACTTGAAGTAATTGACTCAATTCCTGAACAATTAAAAAAAGAAAACAAAAAGTTTCAATATGGTCTAATGGGTACGGGAAAACGGGCTAAAGAATATGAAAGTACTATCAACTTTCTAGTAAATAACCAATTAGTATACAGAAGTTACAAAATTAAAACTGTCAAGTCACCACTAAGTAGTTGTCGTGAAAAAGATAGTTTCAAATTATACATTCCAGATGATGGTTTACTATTCTCGATGTTACATCTTAGTTACAAACAGTTTATCACTGATGAAAACATCAAAGAAACCCTATATGAAAATCATATCGCCAAAACACTAGTAGAAGCAGGATATTCTTTATACTACTACCAGTCAGAAGGAAAGGCTGAAGTAAATTTTGTGGTTCAAAATAGAATGGGTCAAATCATTCCTCTTGAGATAACTACAAAATCCATGTCAAAGGCCAAATCATTATCAGTCTTCATGAAAAAATTTACAGTACCACAAGCATACCGTATTACAGAAAATAATTTTTCAACAAAAAAAGATATTAGATATATACCAATTTATGCAGTATTCTGTTTAAATGAAACAAAAATGTAGGAGGAAAATATGACAAAACCAGTTATTTTAACTATTTTAGATGGCTATGGACTAAGAGAGGAATCTCATGGAAATGCTGTAAAACTTGCAAATAATCCTGTCTTCAACATGTTATGGGAAAATTATCCACATACTCAACTAGAGGCATCGGGACAATTAGTAGGCCTTCCCAAAGGACAAATGGGAAATAGCGAAGTAGGCCATATGAATATTGGAGCCGGTAGAATAGTCTATCAGCCATTAGAATTAATAAATAAAAGTATTGAAGACAAAGAGTTTTTTCAAAATGAAGAACTATTAAAAGTAATAAATCATACTAAAAATAACAATTCAAAATTACATATCATGGGTTTAATTAGTGATGGTGGGGTTCATTCTCATATCAATCATTTGCTAGCAATCCTTGATTTATGTAAACAACAAGATGTCCACAATCTTTATTTACATTTATTTACTGACGGTAGAGACGTTTTGCCAACAAGTGCATATACATATATTTCTCAAGTAGAAAGCAAACTAAAAGAACTAGGCATTGGAAGCATTGCCACAATATCCGGACGATACTACAGTATGGATCGTGATAATAATTATGACCGTCTGAAAAAAGGCTATGATGCAATTGTTTCTGGAGTTGGAGAAAAACATACTTCTATAAAAGACTATATTGAAGAAAGTTATAAAAAAGATATCACAGACGAATTCTTCCTTCCAGCAGTATTTGATGAAGATGGTATGCTAGAAGAAAATGACGGTATAATTGTCTTTAATTATCGCAAAGATCGTTTACGTGAAATTTTAACCGCAATTACTAATCCTAGTTTCAATGACATGGCTGTAACAAGATTTAATAATTTACCTGTTGTCACCATGATGCCTGTTGTTGAATCAGTAATTGCTAATCATGCTTTTGACGATCCAAAACTAACCAATATCTTAGGAGAATATGTTGCCTCTTGTGGAAAATCGCAATTACGTGTTGCCGAAACAGAAAAATATGCTCATGTAACATTTTTCTTCGACGGAGGAAAAGAAGTAGACTATGAAAATGAAAAGAAAATATTAATTCCATCTCCTAAAGTCGCAACCTATGATTTAAAGCCAGAAATGAGTGTCTATGAAGTAACTGATGAATTAGTAAATGAGTTAGAAAATTATGACTTAGTAATTTTAAATTTTGCTAACGGTGATATGGTCGGGCACACAGGTATATTAGACGCAGCCATCAAAGCGGTTGAAAGTGTTGATGAGTGTCTCGAAAAAATCTACACAAAATGCCAAGAATTAAATGGAACTATGATTGTAACTGCCGATCATGGAAATTGTGAAGAAATGTTAGATGCTAATGACAACATTTTAACCGCACATACCACTAATCCAGTTCCATTTATTATTACAAATAAAAACATCTCACTAGTTCCAGGTAAACTAGGAGATATTGCTCCAACAATTTTAGAATTAATGAATTTAGAAAAGCCAGTTGAAATGACTGGAACGTCTTTAATACAAAAATAACAGAGTTAATATTTTCTCTGTTATTTTTATTGATTTACAACCTCATCGATATCGATTTCAAATAATTTACCAGGTTCAACGTCTAAAGCAAGTGAAATCTTCCATATAGTATCTACTGAAAAAGTCTTTGCACCCTTTTTAGATTCAATTCTTCTGATAAATTCATGCGAAACACCAACTCTTTCAGCAAGAACTGCCTGAGTTATTCCTACTTCTTTTCTATATTTCTTAATATTTCTTGCTATCTGTTCATAAATGTTAACTTCATACTTATTCATAAAATCACCCATCTCACTTTTATTATGTACTAAAAACGCAAAATAATATGTAAACGACAAATTTACACCAACATCATTAGATTGAAACTCTCGAAAAAATGTTCTATAATAAATTAAGAGGTGATTCCATGAAAGAAAGAATTGTATTTCACATAGATGTAAACAATGCTTTTTTATCATGGACAGCTATTCTTTTACTAAAACAAGGATATAAGCAGGATATAAGAAATATACCATCAATAATTGGTGGCGATGAAAAACAACGAAAAGGTATAGTTTTGGCGAAGTCTCCTATTGCTAAAAAGTATGGAATAGTAACAGCAGAAACAATTTATAGTGCTAAAAAGAAGTGTCCAAGTATTAAAAACTTTCCACCAAATTATGAGTGGTATTCCAAGAAATCTCACCAGTTGTTTACTTATCTTTCAAAATATTCTCCTCTTTTAGAACAGTTTTCGATTGACGAATGCTTCATGGAAATGACAGGAACTAATTATCTTTACAAAGATTACAAAGCCCTAGCACATCACATAAAAGATGATATTAAGGAAAAATTCGGATTTACAGTAAATATAGGAATAGGAAACAACAAACTATGTGCCAAGATGGCCTCAGACTTTGAAAAGCCCGATAAAGTTCATACACTATTCAAGGACGAAATACAAGAAAAATTATGGCCGTTAGACGTTGGTGAATTATTTATGATTGGTAAAAAGAGCAAGGAAGTACTAAATAAATTAAACATTTACACCATCAAAGATCTTGCCTATGCAGACGATAAACTACTGAAGCATCATTTTAAATCCTTAGCCGAATATATGAAAGAAGCATCTTGGGGAATCGATAATTCTAAAGTTGAACCAAAAAGTAACCGAAGAGATAGCATAAGTACAACAGAAACCCTTTCTCACGATTATACAGACGAAAATAAATTGAAAGAGATATTATTTAGACAAGCAGAGGATGTCTCACGACAATTAAGAAAACAAGGACAATACGCAAATACAGTTGCAGTAATTTTTAAAAACAACCAATTTGCTAGTTATTCGGCTCAAGCAAAATTACCATCTCCTAGCAATAATACCAAGGAAATATATCCGTTAATCGTAAAAATCTTTGAGCATAACTATAAAAATGATCCAATAAGATTAATTGGTGTTAGATTAGCAGACTTTACAGATAAAAAAGAAAAACAAATTTCCCTATTTGACGAGGAAAAATCCACCGAAACTGTGGAAAATGACGAGATTCAAAAAACAATTGACAATATCAATAACAAATTTGGTAAATCATTAATAAGTCCAGCCTCTTTAAAATTAATAAGTAAAGGTAATTTAGAAAAAGAAAAGTTAAAAAAGTACTGAAAAAATGTCTAAAATTTAAAAAAAGAAAAAAATATGTTGAAAAATAAGAAAAAACTGAAAAAAATGCTTGCAAAAGAGTGCCACCCCTGTTATAATTATAACCGTGTGACTGCTTAGATGTGCGAGGTTGTCGATACACCGGGTTAAGTTGTTAATTCGTTATTGGGTTATTCGCACGGAGCAAGTCTATACAAGATATAGGCGAAGGGAGAATACAAAATGTCAACAGAAAAAATTCGTATTAGAATTAAAGCGTACGATCACAGAATACTTGATAATGCTGCTAAGAAAATTGTTGAAACAGTAAGAAGAGCTGGTGGAGTAATCTCTGGTCCAGTACCACTTCCAACTGAAATTGAAAAATTCACAATTTTAAGAGCAGTACACAAATATAAAGATTCACGTGAACAATTCGAAATGCGTACACACAAAAGATTAATTGATATCAAAAATCCAAGTAAGGAAACAGTTGAGGCTTTAGCACACTTAGACTTACCAAGTGGTGTTGATATCGAAATCAAAACAAAATAATTTAGGAGGAAACAATAATGAAAGGAATCTTAGGTAAGAAAATCGGAATGACTCAAGTATTTACTACAGAAGGTAAATTAATTCCGGTTACTGTTATTGAAGTTGAACCAAACGTTGTAACTCAAATTAAAACAGTAGAAAAAGATGGTTATGAAGCAGTACAACTTGCAACTGAAACAATCAGAGAAAAGTTAAGCAACAAACCAGCAATGGGTCATACAAACAAAGCTAATACAGCACCTAAGCGCTTCTTAAGAGAAATTAGAGGAGTTAACGTTAATGAATACACATTAGGTCAAACTATTGGAGTAGACATTTTCAGCGAAGGGGAAATGGTTGATGTTACTGGAACTAGTAAAGGTAAGGGTTTCCAAGGTGTTATTAAACGTCACAATCAATCAATCGGTCCAAAAGGACATGGTTCTCAATACCACAGAGGTGTTGGTTCATTAGGTACTCTTTTACCAATGCACGTTCTTAAAGGTAAAAAGATGCCAGGACAAATGGGTAATGTTCAAAGAACAGTTCAAAATCTTGAAATCGTATCAGTTGATACTGAAAACAGTGTAATTTTAGTTAAAGGTAATGTTCCAGGTCCAAAGAAATCATTAGTTATGATTCGTACTGCGGTTAAAAAACCTGATGTAAAAAAAGAAGCTGCTAACTTAGTTAGTTATGTAGAACCATCAA
>CAYXZZ010000025.1:0-20385 GCA_964470055.1 uncultured Mycoplasma sp. | reverse complement strand
AAAAGGACTGTCGCCCGTAAATTACAGGTTACACTCCTCTAACTAATAAACTGTCCAACTTTTGGGGTTCAGTTCAAAACTCACTTTGTTCGCCCTTGATTTTTAATTGTAAAAACTGTTTTTTCTTGCTGTCCCCAAAATAGGGTTCACATCATTAATAAATTGTTTTCTTATCCTCTTTTTAATTCTAAATAAATACTTTGATCAAAATTATGCTCCGTAAGTTCTTTTGTAAGTAACTGAGTAGATGTAATCACAAAATAATCATGTTTTAATAAATCAGAATTATCTGATGTAACTGGATCATCCCAAGTTAAATCTAAATGATACCAAAAACCATCTAAGAATATAGCATTCCAAACATGACTTTCACTAGAAACTTTATAATTTTTAATACCCATTTTCTCTAAAAACAACTGCATCGCATCGCTGTAGCCACCACAAATACCAAATCCTTGAAGAAGGGGACCATATGCAAGATCAGACTTATAATTAACGATTCCTTTCTCACTTCGATCAGAATCATATTTTGAATTATTAATAATATAATCATGAATAACTCTTATTTTTTCCATATCTGTCTCTGTTTCATTAATTATAGTTCTATACACTTCATCAACTTTTTCATCGATTAATTCAATTTCTTCCTCGGTATAACTTTTATTAACAGTAATTGTCACAACTCCCGCTGAATTGTATTGTGTTTCAATATTCTTAAAACTATTATATGGATGAACATAATTATTAATATGAGATAACTTAACTTGATCATTAGCCAACTCTTTCACATCTTCTGTACATTCTGTATATTCATATGGACAATAAAATGTAAAAGTATCCATTCCCGAATTAATAACTGTATAAAAAATATTGACTATATCATTTATATTAGATGGCTCAAAATTAACTGTATTTTGTACAAATTCAAAATCATATTCCCTAAAATATTCATTCTTAGTAAAAACTATTTCTTCATGAGAAAAATAATATATAGTTTCATTATATAAAGTAATAAGTTCACTCTTATAATTAAGAAATAAACCTGTAATAATCATTATCAATCCCAAGTAAGTAAAAAGTTTTCTCATTAGCCATCCTCCAAATAATTTACATAATCTAATTTTAACCCACATTTAAAAGGAAGTAAATAAAAAACCAATTAATTAGGTTAATTGGCTTATTCCATTGTATTTCTCATTTTTGTTAATCTTGATTTTAAACGAGCAGCTTTATTTTTATGAACTAATCCTGCTGACATAGCCTTATCAATTCTTTGTACTGCGATATTTAAGTTATTGCTTGCTTCTTCTTTATTACCTGCATTAACTTCTTTTTCGAATTTCTTAATAGCAGTTCTCATACTTGTAGTTACTAATGAATTAACCTCAGCCTTTTTAGCATTTGAACGCATACGTTTTTTAGCACTTTTAATATTTGGCATTTTTTTCACCTCACTTTTGTAAACAAATCAATTTTATCAAAAAATAAACAAAAAAGCAAATAAATTTTACTATTTTAGTAAATATTATTACTAGGTGATACAATGCATACAATTGATTTAAGCAAATTATCTATTAGGACCGACTTAATAATTGAAGACAATAATCAAACTAATTATGAAACAACTAAAACTAAAATTAAAAATCTTCTAATTGAAAAAACTGTTTCTAAAACATCAACTGATAAATACACGACCATTTCCTTTGATGATGTTACAGACAAAGATAAGTTTCAAATAGTTGAACAAGTCTTTATATCTGAATTAAAACCATACTTAACTGAACTTAAATTACAAGAAGAGGACACCGTCTTAGTAGTTGGTTTAGGAAACTCCTCTTCAACACCAGATTCTCTTGGACCAGAAGTAATAAGTCAAGTTTTAGTAACCAGATATCTTTTTGAATTAGGCGAAGTAGAAAAAGGTTATCAATCAGTAGCCGCCATCTCTCCATCAGTAACGTCAACTACAGGAATTGAGACCTCTGCGGCAATTAAAAGCATCATCAATACCATTAAACCAAAACTATTAATTGTAATTGATGCCTTAGCCGCTAGAACCATTTCTCGTCTCAACAAAACAATTCAAATCACAAATACTGGAATTCATCCCGGTAGTGGAGTAGGTAACAACAGAAAAGAATTAAATACCAAAAACTTAGGAATTCCTGTCATTGCTATTGGCATTCCTACTGTAGTTGATGCCGCTACCATCGTAACAGATACCTTTAAATATATGCAGCAACAATTCAGTTTCAAATTAAACAATCAATCAAACAACAAACTAAAACTAGTTCCATCTTCTCTCCAAGACTATAGTAATGAAGAAAACATTTTAACAACAAATGAAAAAAGAGAAATCTTAGGTGAAGTTGGAACCTTAACAGAAGAGGAGTTTAAACAACTAATTTATGAAGTTTTATCTCCAATCAACTATAATCTCATGGTTACTCCAACAGAAATTGATTTTCAAATCAAAAAACTTGCTCTTTTAATCGGAAATGTTATCAATAAAAGTCTTCATAAAAACTTTAATCCGACAAATAACTTAAACTAATTATTTTATACTAACCTTGGTGATAATATGAAGATACGTTCAAAAGCCAAGAAAAATCATAAGAAAATAAAACTACTATTTTCTTTTTTTGTATTTATCATAGGTATATTCATCAGTTTTAAAACATTAGATAATATATCTTCAAAAATAACTAATAAAGAAATCGCCATCTTCCTCTTAGAAGCAAGTAATCTAAGAAAAAAAGAGTCAACATTTACCAAAATAAAAAGAATATTAAAAACAACTTACGAAAATCCTACTAAATTACTTTTAATTGATTCAAAATCTTATAAAGATAAAACAACCGTTACCCAGACCATAAAAGAAGACCCAAAGACTCTTCCTTTAATATATATTTATAATTCCCATCAAACAGAAGAATATGCTCCTAGTTCTTTTCTAGAATATAATGTTAATCCTACAGTTATGATTGCCGACTACATTTTAGAAGAAACCTTTAATCAAAAAAATTACCAAACTCTAGTAGAAGAATCAAGTATCAAAGCAATATTAAACAACAATTCTTGGAAATACAGTTATAGTTATAAAGCCAGTCGTCTTCTCTTAGAACAAAGAAAAATAGAAAATCCCACTTTAAAATACTTTATTGATGTTCATCGCGATAGTTTAAGTAAAGAAAAAACAACTATTGAGATAAACAACAAATTATATGCCAAAACTATTTTTCTAATCGGTCTTGAAAACCCCAATTATCAAGAAAATCTTTCCTTTACTACCGAATTAAACGATTGTCTAAACAATAAATATCCCAATTTATCTAAAGGAATTTATAAAAAAGGTGGTGCCGGTGTAAACGGTATTTATAACCAAGATTTCTCACCATATACAATTTTAATCGAAATAGGAGGTTATGAAAACACAACAACAGAAGTTTTAAACTCTACACTTGCATTTTCAGAATGTTTTTTGGAGGTGATCTCAACTTATGAAAATCAAGGAGTTAATTAAACTGTCAGTAATTGTTCTAATCGTCGTATTTTTATCTCTTTATTTCACCACACTAGGAGGTTACTACGAATATAATCTAAGTCAAAAAAATGTTTTAACAGAGGAGGCAATCGCTCGTTTTGAAGAAGACGTTAAAGCCGGAAAAGAAATAATTGCCTCAAATTATATCGAAGAAGAAAGAGACTATAGTAATAAGTTTTCCCGAACAACATTAAAAATATCTAACTTCGTTTCCTCAACTTTTACTAAAACTATGAAATACATTTTTAAACAATTATCAAAAGCCATTAACGAATAACCTGTGTTATAATACCCTCAGGTGATCAATATGAATTTAAAATTTCCAGATATTTGGACAGAACAGACATATAAAACTTTTATAAGTCAATTATCTAAATTTCAAGATGAAAACTACTTATTATTTAACAAAAAACTTATTTTTACTAATCATAAAATGCTAGGTATTAGAACCCCGCTTTTAAAAGACATTTCCAAAAGTTTGAAAAAAACAGATATAATTTCCTTTCTAGACGTTTCAAAACCAACCACCTATGAAGAAATTTTCATTCGAGGACTAGTTATTTCTTACATCAAAGATTATAAAACTTTTCTTAAATACTTTAATGATTACTTAAAATATATTGATAACTGGGCTACTTGTGATATGGCCATTTCTAGTTTCAAAATTATTAAGAAAAACAAAGAGTCGTTTGAAGAAGTAATTAAAAGTCTTCTTAAATCCGCTAATGAATTTGAAGTTAGAGTAGGGATAATTGCCTTAATGGATTACTATATTGAAAAAGATAAACTAAAAGATTTATATTCCTATTTAAATAACATAACCCATGAAGCCTATTACGTTCACATGGGCATAGCCTGGATGGTTAGTATAATGTATATAAAATATCCTATCGAAACAGAACAATATTTAAAAAATAATAACTTAAAAGATATAACTCATAACAAAGCCATTCAAAAAATTCGTGAATCAACTCGTGTAAGTCAAGAACAAAAAGACTATCTCTTAAGATATAAACGTTGACAATCCTCAGTAAATATCATATAATAAGAAAGCATTTTTAAAGGAGGAAACGACATGGGACGTTTTTCAGAAATAGACATCTTATTACAGATTTTGCCAACAGATAGAGAAGATCCAATTTTCTCAAGCGATGCAAATTGTAAAGCTAAAAACAGAAATTTAGATCAACTTTCTATTTGGGACTTCACAGAAGAAGAACTACTTAGTTATGTTTCAGGAGTACCAAAAAGAGAGATTTGTACCATCATTATAAATCGTTTAGCCAAAGAAAACGTTTCTAAAGAACAACCAATCGCTTATCAAAAAAACAAAGGTCAATATAAATGAAATAACCTTTGTTTTATTTTTAATAAATTTCTTTTTTAATAGTTTCTAAATTACTTTCCATAATTGTAAGATAATCATCTTTATTTTTACGTTCATCATCTGTAATATTATCAAGTCTATGCATCTCTAACACAGAGATGTTTTTATTATCTTCAACTAATTTTTTAACATTATCATTTAGTTCTTCTTCCTTGAATACGTAAATATACTCAATTTTGTCCCCATCAATTAAATTTTGCACATCACTTATTGTTTTTTCTGTTGCATCGCTATCAATACAATAAACTTCTAGACCGAACTTTTCTAAATACTTAAGTGCTGAATTCGCAACGACAATCACTTTATTACTAGTATTTTCTACATCAATTCTATAATTAGCATCAAGTTCAGATAATTCTACCTTCAACTCATCATAAGCAAAATCAATCTCATCTTTTAATACGTTACTATTAATATATTCTTCTAGGCCTAATCTAACGTTTTGTGCCATCATCAATAAAGATGAAGGATTTAACCACAACTCCTCAGGTGAATAATCAGTTTCTAAAACATATGCTGTATCAATAATTTTTAAATCAGGATTTATATCTAATAAATCAACTGCCAAATTTCTTTCTTTTTCAATTAACCCATTATATATAAATAAATCATATTGACTAAAATCTTTCTTCTGCTTAGAGTTCATCTTATAATTTGTAATATCAACACCATCAGGATAAATAGAAGTCACTGTCGAATGTTCTCCATATAACTTTTGTACAATATATTCATTCGGATAATTAGTAACTAAAATATTAATGTTTTCCATATTATCCCCAGTACAACCAGTTAACCCAAAACACATCAGAGTAACAAATACTATCAATCCAATAAATTTAATTTTCTTCATTTTTTCTTCTCCTTTTTCAAAGGTACAGGATCATAACCACTTCCGCCCAAAGGATTGCATCGCATAATTCGCTTAATAGCCAATATACTTCCTTTAAAACTTCCATATGTATTGATAGCCTCAATTGCATAATTAGAGCAAGTCGGAACATATCGACAACTGCTATGCCAATTACCTGGAATTTTTTGATAAAACTTAATCATAGAAATTAAAATTTTCTTCATGTTTAATCACCATGTTTCTATATTTTATCCTAATATATAACTCCTGTAAACCTTATTATATATACACATTCGATTTTACTATAATTTGTCAAAAATAGCAATTATAAGTATACTAAATTGAACTAATTTGATATAATGTTTATGGTGAAGAAACATGGAAGAATTATTTAACAAACTTAATATTAAACCAAAAGACATTACTTTATATAACACAGCATTTTCTCATAGTTCATACGCTAATGAACACAAGGCAAAAAACGACTATGAACGCTTAGAATTTTTAGGAGATGCAGTAGTAGACTTAGTTTTAGCAGATTATCTTTATAACAATAGACGTGAAAATGAGGGTGAAATGACTAAATTAAGAGCAAGTTATGTCTGTGAAAATGCTTTATATGAATATTCTAATCATTTAGGATTAAACAAATACATTAGAGTAGGGCACGGTGAAGAAAAAGAGGGTGGAAAATATAAAAAGGCAATAGTTGCTGATATATTTGAAGCCTTTATTGGAGCCATTTATGTTGATTTAGGATATGCAACCGCAAGAAGAGTGACTTTAAACATAATTGTTCCATATATTGAAGATCCAAATATAACATTCTTTAGTGATTATAAAAGTTCTCTTCAAGAATATGTTCAAACTGAACAAAAAAGTCTCACATACAACTTAGTTAAAGAAGAAGGTCCAGCCCATGATAAGACATTTACTGTTGAAGTAACCATTGACAATATTATTTATGGGACTGGTATGGGTGGCTCTAAAAAAGAAGCAGAACAAGAAGCAGCCAAAGCCGCTTTAGAAAAACTAGCCAAGTAATAATTGCTATTTTTAAAAAACAATGTTATAATTACTATGTTATTTTTAACCCCTTTATTATTGATTAATTAAAGAATTATTTAAAATTCTTTTTCTTTTAAAACTAGAACTAATACATTAAATCAATTAATCAAATCAAAAATATTTTTATTGAATAAATGGGTATATAAAAAAATGAAAGGAGAAAACAATGAGTAAAATTAAAATTTTTAGTTTAGGCGGGCTTAATGAAAATGGTAAAAATATGTACGTTGTAAATGTAGATAAAGATATATTTGTTTTTGATGCCGGTCTAAAATACGATAATGATCAAAATCTAGGTATCGATTATATTATTCCTAATTTTGATTACTTAATAAAAAACAAAAAAAATATTAAAGGAATCTTTTTAACGCACGGTCATGAAGGAAATATGGGGGCTGTTCCAGATATTTTAGATGTCCTACCAGATATCCCAATTTATGGAACTAAGTTAACTTTAGAAATCGTTAAAAATGATTTAACTTCAGAACAACTAAATAAAGCAGTTATTAAGGAGATAAGACCACATTCTAAATTAGATTTCGGAAAGAATTCTTTATTCCCAATAAGTGTAACACATTCAATTCCAGATGCAGTTTGCTATGTATTATATACAGAGGATGGAGCAATCGTTTACACTGGAGACTTTGTCTTTGATTCAACTATGATGGGTTCTTATAAAACTGATATCGGAAAACTTGCCTATGTCGGAAAACAAGGTGTCTTATGTTTGCTTGCTGAATCAATGTATGCGGCGAAAAAAGGTCACACCTCTCCAAATAACCGTGTTTCAGATTTCATAAGAGAAGTATTACATAAAAATGAAAACAGAATTATTGCAACAATTCTTCCAGCCCATTTTTATAGAATTCAAGAAATCTTTAATGAAGTATCTAAAACTCACAGAAAAATAGTTATCATGGGAAAATCTCTTCAAGATATGATTTCTAAAGCCATTGAAGAAAAATATTTAACCATTGATCAAAATAGAATTGGTACTTTAACTGATTTAGAATTAAAAGATACAGTTGTCTTAATTTCTGATGAGAAAGAAAAACCATTTGCTAATCTTGAAAGAATTATTAAAGGTTATGATAAATTCATTCACATTAAAGAAACAGATACTATTTTTATAACTGAACCAAGTTATGAGGGAATTGAAAAACGCACTGCTGTAATTATGGATGAAATTGCTATGTTAGGCGCAAATGCTGTAAGTCTTTCTAGTAAAAAACATCTTCTACATCACGCCTCAAGTGAAGACTTAATGCTAATGATCAATTTAATGAATCCAAAATATTATTTTCCTGTAAAAGGGGAATATAGAAATCAATATGCTAATGCTGAAATTGCTGAAGAATTAGGTATTCCAAGAGAAAATATAATTTTAAAACAAAACGGAGATGTTTTAGAATTAGTAAAAGGAAAAAACACTAATTCCATAGAACATATTGAAGTTGATGAAATCCTAATTGATGGAAAAAGTCAAGGAGATATCGGAGATCTAGTCTTAAAAGATCGAGAAATGTTAGGCGAAAATGGTATTGTAATTATTAGTTGTACACTTGACCGTGAAACTAAACAAATTCTAGGTGGACCAGAAATTCTAACTCGAGGCTTCATCTATGTAAAAGAAAGTCAAGATTTATTAGAAGAAACAAAGCAAATTTCTCGTGAAGCAATTGAATCAAATATCAAAGATAGTACTAAAAGAGTTGACTATGCTAAAATAAAAAATGAAGTTCGTGACGTCTTAGGTAAGTTCTTCTATAAAGAAACAGAATCTAAGCCTATGATTATCACTGTAATTCAAGAAATTTAAAATAATTTAGGACTTTTTAAAGTTCTTCTCTTGTCTTCGTAACTCAGTTGTATAGAGTAACCCTCTCCTAAAGGGTAAGTCGCCAGTTAGAGTCTGGCCGAGGACACCACTAAAGTATAAAAGGCCTTCTAAAAAAGGTCTTTTCATTTGTCCTTTCTTTTGCTACAATTAAATATAGTAAAGAGAGGTTTATATATGAAAAAAGCATTAACTAGTATTTTATTATTTATCCCAGTATTTCTTTTAACAGCCTGTGGTTCACAAAATAATGAACTAGACATTCTAACAGAATATTTAGAAAACTCAAAATTTTATAATTGTAAAGGAAACATCTGTTCCAAAGAAGAAAAAAGTGGCACAGTCTCTACTATTTCTGAATATAATTTTGAAACGTCAAGTTATAAGAGTGAAGTAATTGCTAGTAGTACAGGTGAAACAGTATCTGTAATCGAATATAATTGGTTAAGCGATATCGCAACATCTAGCGATACGACTTTTGGAGATGAAATCATCGCAACCTATAATTTCGTAACTAAAACTTATGACTGTCAAAATAATACATTAGATCAAACAACATCTACTACCCAATGTGCATCTATCAAAATAACTATGGAAGCCCTAAGAGAAGAACTTTCACAGAACTTTTCTAACTCTGGTTCCAAGTATTTCACAATTCCGTAAAAAAACTTCATCTTTTCCAAATTAAAAAAATAATGTATAATGAAACTAGAGGTCGATTATAAATGAAGAAAAAAATACTTATAACTTACGCAATGTATGGTAATGGTCATCGTGCTATAGCCGAGTATATTCAAAAATATTTTAAAGAACAAGATCCAGAATTAGAAATCTTAGCCATTGATTTATTAAAATATTCAATGCCAGTAATTGGAAATTTAAGTCAAAAAATAACAGACTTTTTCTTACTAAAGTTTCCTGCTGGATGGTCAACAATATATCGAATTTTTGATCATAAAATCAGTAGCGAAATTGCTAGTTACATGAGTTCTGGACTATTTAGAAATAAACGTATGAAAAAAGTCATTACAGACTTTAATCCCGATTTAACAATCTCAACTCATTTCTTCGGAAGTAGTTTAATTGATTTATATAACAGAAAAGGTTATATCAAATCAAAACTTATCACTGTAGTAACCGACTATGAAGCCCATGCTTTATGGTTAAAAGGATACAAACAAGAAGAAGCAATTGTTGTTGGTGACAAAGATGAAGTAAAATATCTTGTTAAAAAAGGTGTTGATCCAAAAATCATTAAACCTATAGGCATCCCAATCCATCCAATTACTTCTAGTGATTTTGATGCAAAAGAAGCCATTAAAAAATATGGATTCAGTGGCAAACGTCCAATCTGTCTTTTCTTCGGAGGAGGAGGAAATGGTGGTGTCTTGTCACTTCCATATATTAAAAGTATTATTAAGGCTAACTTAAATATTGATTTTATCTATGTAGCCGGCAAAAATCAAAATTCTAAAGATAAAGTAGATGCCTGGATAGCCGAATATGGTGTAACCAATATAAAAACATTGGGCTATGTTAATAATGTCCCTGAATTACTTCAAATGTGTGATTTTGTTGTATCTAAACCAGGTGGCGCTCAATCTACAGAAAGCCTATATTTTAAAAAGCCAATTTTAATGATTAATTGTTCTGGCGGACAAGAAGTAGCCAACTACAAATATTTTGAAAAAAATGGTTATGGACGTCGTTTTAGATTCCCATTTACATTTATGAATTATATGAAAGAAATTTCTCGTCATCCAAGAACCATCGAAAAAATGCATAAAAACATGGAGAAAAATAACAGTCAAAAGGCCATGAGTAAGTTATATGAAATTGCAACCACAGCCTTAAAAAAATAAAGAAGTTCAGAAGAATTTCTTTTTTTGTCGAAATATATTTTTATTTTTTAAATTTATGCTATAATAATTACATTAAAGAATAGTAGGAGGAAGTATATGAATTGTCCAAAATGTGGAGCTGTCATTAATAATCAAGATGCAAAATTTTGTGGTTCTTGCGGAAATGATTTGTCAACTCCAGTTCAAATACCAGAAAAAGAGGAAACGGAAATCTTAGAGGTTGAACCTGCTCAACCAACCATGGTTGCAACAAGCCCTGTTGTAGAACAGTCAGAACCACAAGCAGTAATGAATCAACAACCAAATATTCAACAAAATCAAAACATACAAACTAATCAACCAGTAGTAAATAATGGCTCTCAAGCACCTAAGAAATCAAATAAGACCTTATTTATAATCATTGGAGCAATTATTGCCGTCATCGTAATTGTTATCGCCTCCCTTGGAATTATCAATTTAATAGGCCCAAGTGATAAACAACAAGAACAAAATAAAATTAATGCCATCTTTAATCCAGATAATCCAATTAAAGTTAAAAAAGGTGACAAATATGGTTATATCAATACAGACGGTGAATTTATTATCGATGCCACTTATGATACAGCCTCAGACTTCGAAGGTGACTATGCCGTTGTCCGCGCCGAAGTAGAAGTTAATGGATTAAAGAAAACAGTCTATCAAATCATTGATCAAAAAGGAAAAGTAAAAAAACAAGCTGAACTTGGTATTGAATATTTAAATGAATTAAATTTATGGGTAATCGATAGTGAATTATATAATTCATCAATGAAAAAAATCTCTCCAGAAAACGTTAAAGTAAGTCACGAAGAAGATGAATATTTTATCTGGGTTGATTCAACTAAAAATACCGGTGGAATTATGAATGCCGAAGGAAGGCAAACATATACATATCAATTCCAAGACGATGAAAATTATATCAGTATCGAACCATCAGATAATGATGATGACCTAAAAGAAAGATATTGTACAATCAACATCGAAAATGAAAAATACGCAATTGTTAACTGTGATACCGGAGTAGTAGTTCAAGACTACACAGAATATTACGTATCAGAACAAGGAGATAACATTTACAAACTAAAAGATCATAAAACATGGGATGTTGTCGAAGTGATGTATATTCAAGGTGATAAAAAAGTATATACTAGTACCAACACTGAAATAAGTTTATATTACTATCCAGGATATGTAAGTATTAGAGATGGATCAAAATCATATAGTGAAAGATATACTTACTTAGATACAAAAACATTAGAAATTACAACAACTAAACCATCAACAACCACTGAAACAACAACTACTGCAACAAACGAATGGGAAACATTTACTAACAATAAAAAATTCAGTTGTACAACCGGTTATGGTTTAATGAATGATGATCAAATAACGCTACCATGTGAATGGGATTACTTAGAATATCTTGAAATAAACTTATACAAATACTTAAAAGAAAATAATAAAAACTACATTTATGGTAAAAAAGATAATAAGTGGTACTTAATTGATTTAGAAACTAAGAAAGCAATCATTGAATTTAATGATTCATATATTACACCAAAATCTCAAACAACATTTATCTACTACACAGATAAAGATACCAACAACAAAAAAGTCTACAACTTACTAAGTGGTAATTCATTAAATGTTGACTCATCAAAGACATTATCAATTTATTCTAATTATGTTACTGTAAAAGATACAAGTGAAAAAACACTAAAGTACTACAACACATCATTAAAATTAATTTATACTGAAAATCTATAAGATTAAATCGTAAGATTTAGTCTTTTTAGTTGAATCTTTTGATATTTTAGTATATATTAATAAGCAAATGTTTAATACAGGGGGGAATTTTAGATGCCAGAAAAGTATTTCGCAACAATCGTTCGCAAAATTCCAGTAGGAGAAACAGACTTTTTCTATAAAGCAGAATCAATAATTGCTGGAGACATTGACGAAGATAGTAGAATTCTAACCGCCACAAATGGCGAAAAATATAAACCAATTAACGATTTTTCTGATTACGAACATACCACTAGATATTATGTTGATCAAATCGAGGTTGATAAAATATCAGATTTTTTCCATCATAAATATGATTTTTCAGAAGCAGTACGTCAATATGAGCTTCGTAAGCGACAAGTAGTTTATGTTTCAACTAAAATGTCAGGTAATGACTATATTCTTCTTCCAATCGATAGAGGACCATACATTACAGCCCTAGAAAAAATTAAAAGTAATCCTAGTGCTTACCCAGAAGAAGATTTAACTGTCATAACAGTCGCCGAAGAAGAAAAAATGACAATGACTGATGAAGATGAAGAACAGTTTATAACTAATTTAAAAGGATTAATAGCCGATGTTGTATCAGGTAAGTATTCACCAGATGAATTAATTGATATCAAATGTAAATTACAAGACCAAAAAGAAGAAATTGAAGCCGCTATAGATTCGATTAGTCTTCAATCTGATGTTTTAGAAGAAGAACTAGATGAAAAGACTAGCAGACCCGAAGAACAAACCATTTCTGTTCCAAACCCTACGCCACTTAAACCAAAAAACGAATCAACAGAGTTAATTGATATAAATGACATTTTCTCTAAAGTTACAAAAACCTTAATTGCTCAAGATAAGGCTGCTCGTAGAGCCATAGTTGAAATCGCAAGACTTGATGATATGAGTAAAAAAGAACAAGGAATTCTTTTAACCGGAGGAACTGGAGTAGGTAAATCATTACTTATGCGTTTAATCAGTAGACACTTAAATAGACCAGTACTATTAATTGATTCGACACAACTAACAGCTCCTGCCTATGTAGGAAGAAGTATTGAACAATACTTATGGCAATTATATGAAGAATGTGATCACAATCTATCAAAAGCCGAACATGCCATTATTTATTTTGATGAAATTGATAAGAAAGGTTCAGAAAAGAAATCGGACGTATCTGGCCAAGCCGTTCTTAATACTTTATTAAAGTTCGTTGAAGGAACTGACTACATTGCTTGTCAAAATCCTCAATCAATGAATCCTAATAACTCAGTAAAAATCAGTACTAATAATATGATAGTAACTGCTGGCGGAGCCTTCCTAGACGTATATACACAACACAAAAAGAAACAACCAATCGGTTTTAATTCTTCAGTTGAAGAAGAAAATCAAGAAGTAGAACCAGATATTACAGATTTTGTCAATAAGGCAATGATGACAAATGAATTTATGGGAAGATTTCCAATTATCATTCACCTAGATGATTTAAATGTTGATGGGATAAGACAAATATTGCTGGCATCAGACGAATCTGCCCTAAAAATCCAAGAAGAAGTCTTTGGAAAAAGAGGAGTAAAACTTTCAACTAAAGATGGTTATATTCTTGCCGTTGCCAATAAAGCCTTAGAAAGAAAAATTGGTGCTAGAGGGCTAAATAAAATAGTTGCAGATAGTACATGGAAAGCCTACGATGAAGTTTGCTGTAATCCAGGTACATACGATGAAGTAATTTTAACCGAAGAAACAATTAAAGACTCATCATCATACCAATTAATAAAAAAGAAAACAAACTAAAAAGAAATCATGAGTTTATTCACTGATTTCTTTTACTTTTTATAAGTTTTCTTATACGTTTTAAATTCTTCATTAGATACACTTTGTGAACTCATCTCTCCATAACAAGCATAAAGGCAAGTGGCTCTATCAAGTGAAATATTTGGATTTCTTTGAACTGTTTCTCTAACATATGCTTCTGCTTCATCCTTAGTAGGCAAATATGTGTCAAATTCAAAACTTATTAACTTTCCTACAAAGTTTGGATAAAAAGGCGCATCCTTTCTAACTACCATGGAATCTGTCGCAACTTCCATTGCTTTTCCATTAACCTCAATACTTTTAACATATAAATTTCTAATTTCTCCAGTATATATTCTTTTCATAGTAACCTCCGTTGCTGTGTGTGTTCAATATTGTACCATATCAACATATTTAAAAACAAGATTATCTCCAAAATTTATATAATGTTTTACAGAAAATAAATCACGTGATATAATCAAAATAGAGAATAATGGAGGTACTTATACATGGAAGAAGATATACGAGGACAAGTAATAGAACAAACATATAATGGAATAAGATATGCACTATACGTCCCAGAAAACGTTACTGAAGATACACCAATATTTACATATGCTCATGGTTCAGGAGGAACTGTTGACTGGACTCGTGCCACTAACGTCCTAAATGAAAAAGGTGCCAATTCAATTATCGTCATGCCAACTATGGCTTGGGAAGCAGATTGGGGTACTAATACCATTCAAATTGTTAACCATCTACAAGAACAATACGGACTTACCAATAACAATGTTTCAAGTAGCGGTTTTAGTATGGGAGGATCTGCAGGGTATTCAACAGTTGCTGAAAACCTTAAACAAAATTCAGATCTTGAACCACAAATTGTCTATTATATAGACGATTATTCAAATAAAACCTACTACAACTATAAAACAGCCTTGGCAGACACTGAAACCATCGACTTATTTAAAGAAAATAATACAATCTTTTTTATCCTTGAACCAACTTCTAAAAACTGTGCTGCAACAAACGCTTACGGAGAATCAGAATTAAACGTGATAAGAGTTATTTGTCATAACCAAAATCATGTTGGCGTAAACAACTCTTTCTTTAATAATGCCATCTATGACTATATGGCCGGAGGTACTTTACCAGAAGAAGGTTACACTTATCAAGTATATAATCAAGAAACTGGTAAATGGGAAAATATTGATTATGCAGCCATTGCCACTAAAGAAGCCCTATATAATTACTATAATATAGATACCTTTACAACTAGATTAAAATCACTTTCTAATTTAGCCGATATCACTATCGAGTCAGATGATAAAACACTAGAAAATTACTTAAATGAAATAAGAGGAACAATTAGAAATACTAATTTTCTTCAAGGGAGTTTCACCGAAGATTCTTATGTATCAACTACAAATGTTCCCTCCCAAATTCCAGAGATTGTTAATACATATTTTCAAGCAACTTCAACACTTTTAACCAAAATAGCCAATGAAACAACTCAATTTGCTAAGATTGCTTTATCAATCGAAAATCTTGATTTCAATCTAACTCAAGAAGTTGAAGATATTACAACTGATTCTCTAATTGAAGAAACACCTGTTAGCCAGATACAAGATCAAACATCAACGACCACATCAAGTGATGATAATCAGTCTCTTTCAGCAACTGTATCTACTGCCGCAGGAATAATAGGTGGAAGTATTGCCGGAGTAGTCTCAACCATCACACCAAACACAACATCTAATACAACATCTACTAACCAACAAAATACCCAACAAAGCAGTCAACAAATAGCTCAAAATACAACTGCAAATATAAATCAATCAACTAATCAAAATAGTAATTCAACCGTTGAAGAAATATATCCACTTGATGAATTTCCTAATTACGAAGAATTATATTCTGATGATACAAAAATTGTCTACAACTACAACGATGAATATAAAATAATAGTTCATAAAGACAATGACAAAATTATTGGTGTTGAATGCTATTATGATTTTCAAAACTCACAAGAGGCAGTTAAAGCCCTAGAAACAATTAGTGAAAAATATACAGGTAATGAAACTATCAGTAAGATCGTTCAAAGTGATCGTTACATAAAAGTAATTTTCAAAGAAGAAAGTTATCAAGATTTTACTATCGATACTATTAAAATCGAAATCGAGAAAACAATAGGCATCGAAGAATTAATTAAATTATAAAAAGGGGAATGACAACATGGATGAAAATAGAATAAAAGAATACGCCTTAGAAAATGGTCAAACATTTACTGCTTACATTCCAGAAAATGTTTCTAATGACACGCCTATCTTTTATTATTCCTACGTAGTGGGAAGCAATTACGAAACAGACACTATTTGGCAAGGAATGGAAGAAGATATGGCCCAATATGCTGAAGACGCAATTATCATTATTCCTCATGACAAACAATTAGTTATCGGAGGAGAAAATGTTGCGACACATAAATACCAAACTAACGCGATAAATGCCTTTAACCTTGTAAAAGAAGACCTAAATATAGAAACAACCCAATTTATAAATGGTGGTTTCAGTGCTGGTTTTGGCTACGGTACCAGAACGTTAGCCCATTATTTACAAGAAAATCCCGATGCCGAAAGACAGGTATTAATTGCTGTTGATGGAGTCATTAATCCTCAAGCAAACCTTCAAGCAAGCGAACTGCAAGCCTTAAAAGATAATAATACTTTAATAATTTCTTTCACTCAACAAAAAAATCATCAATACCAAGCCAATTTGTTTGCTAGTACTGATTTACCAATTTTATATGTTGTAGATAATAGTATCCCAGAATATACACCAGACAGTCAGTATTGGGGAATACATGATCAAGTAGCAATTGACTTTTATGATAAAGATATTTATGGAATTATAATAGACTTTGCTTTAGGAAAATCTGAATTAGTCTTGCCAGAAGGTTACTCATTAAGATATTATGATCCAACTACCAAGCAAATTACGGAAATAACAGCCGAAGAGGCCGCTAATTTACTAGGCATAACTTCTGCATCCAACATTTCACCAACACTTCTAAACAGTTTAAAAAATCTAGCCGATATAACTGTTGAATCAGATGATAAAACATTAGAAAATTACTTAAACGAAATAAGAAGTACAATCAGAAATACTACCTTCTTAGATGGAGATTTTTCCAAAAGTGATTATACATCAACTACAAATGTTCCATCGAAAATCCCAGAACTAATTGCTACTTATTTTACGTCTACATCCCAGCTTTTAAGTAAAATTGCCGCTTTAACAACTGAGTTTGCTAAAATTGCTCAATCAATTGAAGCCCTAGATGAAAATTTAACAACCAACTTAGAGAAAATAGATGATAATCAGTCTTTAAATTCCAACCCAACAGAAACAGCAATTGCAGATACTACAACATCTATTCTTACTGGAGCCGCTTTAGCCGGAGTAACATCAGTCATTGAAAATACTCAAAACATAACCGCAAGTTACGCCCCTCAAAGCCCTACAACAAATAATAACTCCAGTAACACAACTACTAACTCTAAAACTCAAAATACAAATAATTCTCAAAGGAACAGTTCGAAAAGTCAACCGACTACTACTGAAGAAAATACTCCATCAGAAGAGTTCCTAAACTATGATGAATTATATTCTGATGAAACAAAGATTGTTTACAATAATGAAGATGAATATAAAATCGTAATTCATAAAGATGGTGATAAAATAACAGGAATTGAACATTATTATTCCTTTGAAACCGAAGAAGAAGCAACACTTGCCATCAGCGAATTAACTAATAAATATAATGCCAATGAAGATTTTGAACAAATAATTCAAAACGATCGCTATATAAAAGTCTTATTTAAAAAAGAATCATACGAGACTTTAACACTAACCGATATTAAAGAACAATATAGTAATCTTGAAGAAATAATTAAAGGAGGACCAATAAATGTCTAAAAAAGTATATAAAAGTGAGTTAACCCTTTCTCAAACAGCAGCCTTACTTGATAACGAAGTATCTGATACTGATAAAGTAATAAATGCTATCAATAATTTTGTAACAACATCTACTTCCACGCTAAGAGGGGAGGCCTATGATGCCGCAAGAAAAAAAATCGAATCATACATTTCTATTTTAGAACAAAGAAAATCTCTTGCGAAAGAATTATCTCAAGCCATCTCCTCAGCCTTATCATCTATGAGCGCCTTTATGGGAGAATATAGTGAACTAGATGATTCTCAAATAGTTGAAATTAAAACAGAAATAAATAATATCAATTCAACTATGGAACAAATCACTTACAGTTATAATCAAGCAATCGCATCAGGTACCGAAGTAAACTATAATATCAATTCAGTTCTTTCACCTTATATCACAGCCGGTCAAGAACTATCTAAACTTCTAGAAAAATTATTAATTTTAGGTGCCATTGACGATATGGCCTATGCCGGAATTGAAAGTGTTACATCTCTTACCGCATCATATTCAGCAACCATTAACAGCATTGAAGAAACTAGTATTGAAGTAACTGTTTAAAAACACTTTTTATATCACGAAAACTTTGCTATAATAACATAAAGAATAAAAATAGGTGATTACATGGAAAAAGAACAGAAAAGTAAAATTTCTAATCAAGTCGTAGAAGTAAATAACAAATTAATAAGCGCTAACAATCGATTGAAATTTTTAAATGACATGGAAGAAAGTACCCTTAAACTTAATAAAAGTATTAATAGATGTTTAACCTTACTTTCTGAATCGATGAAAGGCCCTGAAATAAACACTATGTTTGAAGAGATGCACTCATCAAGTACGGCATACTATCAAAAAATATCAAAATCTTTAGAAGAAGAACTAACTTCCTCTAAAACAGAAATTGCCACTCTACGAAGAAAACAAGATGAATTATCAAAACTAATAGTCGAAGAAAAGAGTAAAGAAAAGTAAAATTTCTAAAAAATCATTTCAAAATAATAATAAAGTGATATACTGAAAATGGATATACTAATAAAGGAGGATTAAATATGGGTAGATTTGTAGCCAATCCAGATGTACTAAGAGCAAAAGGAACTGAACTAATTAGTCAGGCTGATTTATTTGCACAAAACGTCAATACAATTTATGAAAACGTTCATAAGATGGTAAATACTGACTATTTATCACCAGAAGCAAAAGCCATTGCTAACGAAATCGAAACTTACAAAGATGATTTCAATAAAATGGCTAAAGTAATTTCCGATTATGGAAAATTCTGCTTAGATGCCAGTAATAAAGTTTTAACTAACCAAGATAATATTATCTCAGGAATTTAATAAAGGAGTGAAAAAGATGGACAATAGTACAATAATTACATATGAAGAAGTCCGTACAGATGCTGAAGAAATCAAAAATTGTGCTACTACAATGAATAGTATATTTGATGATTTTATCACAATCATGAATTCTGTATATGTTGATGATGTTTTTGCTGGAAATGCCAGTGAATCATTAGAAACAAAATTTTTATCTTTAAAAGGAAAGCTTTCTGCATATACTAAAACTGTAGAAAAATTTTCAGATACTATTTTGTCTGCTGCTGATTCAACTGAAGCAACTGAACAATCTCTAGCAGCGAACATAGACAATCTAGTAGGATAATAGTATAAGTAAGCATTATAAGAAAAAAGTTAAATTTTAGTATTGCAAAAACAAATTCAATGTGGTACTATTATATTGCTTACTTGATTTATGGCGATGTAGCTCAGTTGGCTAGAGCGCTCGGTTCATACCCGATAGGTCGGGGGTTCAAATCCCTCCGTCGCTACCAAATAGTAACCAACTAGATGCAAAAGCAGGTGTCTAGTTTTTTTATTTCATAAATATTGCCCCATAGCCAAGTGGTAAGGCAGTGCGCTCTGACCGCACCACTCGTTAGTTCGAATCTAACTAGGGCAGCCACTAAAATATAAGTCCAGCAAGGACTTTTTTAGTCTAATTTAATTGCTTTTTAGCGTATTTTAGTATATTATTATATATGAAATTAAGAAGAGGTGTAATTATGGAAAAAAACGAAAGATTAGAACTAGCTGAATTATTATTTCCAAATATAACAAAGACAAGAGATTATTATGAAGAATTATATCCCGAAAGAAATTTACCTGAAGGAGCAATGGTAACAAGATTTGGACCATCTCCAACAGGATTTGTTCATATGGGAAGTTTATTTGGTTCATTTATTGATTCAATTTATGCAA
>CAYXZZ010000024.1:0-20562 GCA_964470055.1 uncultured Mycoplasma sp. | reverse complement strand
GAGAACAGGGAATGCTCTGTCTCAGAAGTAGGAATATTGGGAGGTAACGACCAATACGACAAAATTTATTTTGTCTTTTGTTCTTTTTAGTGATGAAATAATGATATGCAACCGGAAATTTACAAAATTTCCAAGTAAAGTTGGTAGAATGCAACTGTAGTTTAGCATAAAATTAAAAGCGAAAGAGGTGATAAGAATGAAATTTGGAGATAAACTGCTTTCTTTAAGAAAGAAGCATGGGCTTTCTCAAGAGGAGTTGGCTTCAAAATTAAATGTATCTAGACAGTCAGTGTCTAAGTGGGAAAGTAATAATACTTATCCAGAAACTGATAAAATTGTACAAATATGTAATATATTTGATTGTAGGATGGATGATCTTATTAATGATAAGATTAGTGATGTTGATAGTTGCGAAAGGAAAAATAAAAATAATTTTAGTATAGCATTTGATTCTTTATTGGAGTTTATTACTAAAAGTATTAATATGTTTACTAGTATGAAATTTTCTAGTGGACTTAGATGTTTAGTAGAATTTGGAATATTGATAGGATGTTTGGTTTTGATTGGAACCATTATAACTGAGGCGGGAACTGACATTATAATGAATTTGTTTGGTTTTCTTAGTGAAGATATTTACTGGATTTTTAATAATGTTATTTATACGATATTTGAGATAGTTGTGGTTTGTTTTTCAGTTATTATAATAATTCATGTCTTTAAAATCAGATATTTAGATTTTTATGACAAGATGATTTTGGAAAATAAGTCTGATGAAAATGCTGATGAGGTAAAAAAGGAAAAGAGTGATGAAAAGAACGAACAATCTACTAAGAGAAAATTAAAGTTTAAATTGAGGGAAGAGCCTAAAATTATAATTAGAGATAAACATACTACTTTTGCTTTTTTATCTACAATATCGAAAATTATCATAGGTGTTTTTAAAGCAATGGTGGCGTTACTAGCGTGTTGTTTTGTATTTTCTTTAGTTTGTTTAATTGCTTTAGTCGTAGTATCTATATCTTTAAGTAAATACTCACTGATGTTTATTGGTATTGATATTGGATTACTTGGAATTATAGTTATAAATGTCTTAATACTATTAATGATGATTAATTATGTTATCAATAAAAAGTCTAATTTAAAGTTGATGAGTTATGTATTTTTAGGATCTTTAATTATCGTTGGTGTAGGATGCGGACTTGGTTTAATTGGGGTTACTGATTTTAAGTTTATTGATTCAATGGAGGGAATTAGTGAACCAATAACTAAAGAAGTTGAACTTGATGTGAAAGAAAATATGGTAATTGATACATATGATACTGAGGGGTATACAATAACTATTGATGATACAATGAATGATAAGACAATTAAAGTTATTGGAAGTCTTGATCGAAAGTATTTTAGTAAAGTAAATGTGTGGACAGATAAGAAGTATGGAATGAATGTTTATTCTGTACATAATTCAACAAAACTAGATTTTGATGTTTTAATTGATTTAATTTATGATGATTTAGAAAATAAGATTATTAGAAGTTATTATGTAGAAGATGGATCAATTGAGGTTGTTTGTAATAGCATGGTAGCAAGAATGTTACTAGATAATGCGAAGAAAATTTATTTAGTCGATGAGGTAAAGACTGATACTGGTTATATGGTTGGACATTATAGACAAAAAATTTATTTAAATTATAATTGTGAAATGGAATATGATGCGAAAACAGGAGAATATTCTTATGATAATGCTTGTGTATGCGAGAAGGAAAATAGAATGTCTCCTGATGGAGAAATAGTTGATTTTGATTGTTATTACAAGGTTGAATCAGAAGAATAAAAAATGTTCTAAAGGAAGAACATTTCAGTTAAAAACATAATTAAAATTCCTAGAACAAAGTAATAGACTGTTGCTTTGTTCTTTTTATATTGAAAGGCATTCGGGAGAAATTCATAGACTGAAATATCAATCATAATGCCGGCAGTTATGGCTAGTGTGATACTTAATATTAGTGGAGTAATGATATTTTTTAAGAAGATAAAAGCAAGAAGAGCGCCTAATAATTCTGAAAAACCGGCAATTAAGGTGTATAAAAAGGCCTTCTTTTTACTATTAGTTGAATAGTAGAGTGGTATTGCGATAGAAATTCCTTCTGGGATGTTGTGAAGGGCAATAGCAAAGGCTAGTTTGAAACCGAGAGTTTGATTTTGAGAAGTAGAAATAAAGGTGGTTATTCCTTCGGGTATATTATGAATTATTAAAATGAGAGTAGTAATGATTCCAAGTTTATATAGATTGTTTGCTTTTAGTTTTTGTTCAACTTTATCATCGATTGTCGTTGAAAGAATAATACCGAGTAAAATAAAAATTGCAGTAATAAGAAATGATGGGAATGTTTTAAAGGTTTCTTTCATAAGAACGGCTGCTTCAGGAATTAAAGAAATTAATGAGATTGTGATCATGATTCCTGATGAGAATGCAAGGGAAGCGGCTATTAAGGAGTTCTGCTTTTTGCTTTTTAAAAAGCAAGGAATTATTCCTAAAACTGAGGAAATTCCGGCTAAAAAGGTAACTAAAAAACTTAAATGTATTGTATTCATAATAAAATGTATGTTGTGACTAGAAAAAAATGAATAAATGTGCTAAAATAAGCGAGAAATGAGGGGCTTTTATGAATTATGATTTAAAGATGGAAGAACAAATAAAGGAAATTGAGTCTTCAGAAAAATTACTGTTACATGCGTGTTGTGCGCCATGTAGTTCAGCGGTTTTAGAAAGATTAGGGAATTATTTTTCAATTACTATTTTATATTATAATCCAAATATTACTGATAAAAATGAATATGAAAAGAGATTAAAGGAAATAGAAGATTTTGTTTCAAAATTTGAGACTAAATATAAAATTGAGGTTATACCGGGAAGATATGATAGTAAAGAGTTTTTTGATATGGCAAGAGGTTTAGAACATGAACCAGAACGTGGTAAGAGATGTTATAAGTGTTATGAAATGCGGTTGGAAGAGACGGCTAAAATGGCTGAAGAATTAGGATTTAGGTATTTTACGACGACACTTAGTCTAAGTCCATATAAGAATGCAAATTGGATTAATGAAATAGGGGAAGAGTTAAGTAGACAATATAATAGTAATTTCTTATATTGTGATTTTAAAAAGAAAAATGGTTATAAGAGAAGCATTGAATTATCTAAGGAATATAATTTATATCGACAAGACTATTGTGGGTGTGTTTATTCGGTGAGAGATAAAATTGGAGATTAGTAGTTAGAAGGTTTGGTTGAAGTGGAAAAATATATTAGTGGTATAGAAGAACTTGGACTTGGGAGAAGAGTTGCGCGCGGAAGTTGTAGTAGTATTTATGAGTTTGATGAGGGTGTTTATTTTAAAGCATTTAATGAAGATTATCGGGATTTAAGTGATCCGATTAATGAGGAATTTTTAGAAACAATTAATTGTTTGTCTAATATAAAAGGAATGCCATATGTTGTGAGAGGAAAAACTATTTATAGATCACAGCTGGAATTATTTGGCTATAGTATGCCGAAAGTTTTAGCGAATGGTTTAGAAGACATGAATGATGGAATGCTGATAGATACAGTTTTGGATTCTTTTGGAAGGTTATGTAAGGATATTAGAGTTCTTTCAGATAATTATGTAAAAACGGAAGATATTGGTGGAGATAATATTTTATACAATGGAGATATGTATTTACTGGATTTGGATTTAAGTTTAATTGATAGAAGATATGTGCCTGATGAGCTTTATGAGAAGACTTGTATTAGTGTACTTTGTGCAATTAAGAAGAGATTACTTGGTGATAGTAGACGAAGTGATGTTGTGGATGTTGGTTGTTATCTAGATTATTTTCAAAGACTTAGAGAAGTTTGTGAGGAGGAATCTGGAAAGGAAGTTAGAACTGTTGGGGAGTTTAGAAAAACTTACCAAAAAGTGAAAAGTAATTTTACTTCAATATAAAACGACTAGTTTGTGCTAGACGTTTTTTTCTTTTGATATGTTTTTAGTTCTTCGGTTATTTCTGGGATAATTCTTGTTCCACGTGAGGTGTATTCGTCATAATCAACTATATCGATTTTATCTTCATATATTTTATAAACTCTGGATGTGAAGTTTGTAATGTCATGGACAATGAAAGCAAATAAAGAATAATCATTATCTTTACGATAATCTTTTAAGTATTCAAGCATTTGAGTGATACTTTGTTCTTCGGCTTCAGGATTTGGAAGGTGTAAAAAAGAAGAAGCAACATTGTGACTACTTAGATGATGCTTTTTTAGACCGTTGGTGCTGGCGATTATCGGATTAGAAATATCAGTTGGACACATACTGATAGTTAGTAGTTCTTCATAGTCAAAATTGTGCTTTGAACAAAGATTTTTGATCCATAAGACGTCTTTTGCAACGGTTTTATTAGAATGAAAAGCGGCTGTGTCTACCATTGCGGATAGGCAAGTTGCTTTGAGGTCGTCTATAGTTAAAAAGTGTTCGTTTCCTTTGACAATTAAGCAACTAGTTGAACAAGCAGGTTCATTTTGATAGTAGGGAGCCTTTATTTCTTTATCGGTTGGATGATGATCAATTATTGCGACTATTTCACCTGGAACGGTTCTTTCGTGATGATCAACTAAAATATATTTTATTGTAGGATTTGTTGAGAGAGGTTTTTGGTAAAGATTAGGGTTAATGTCACAATAGTTGGCTAAAGTTATATTTTCTTCAGAAATATCTGCATCAGGAATGATGAACTCTACGTCGTATTGGTGAAGTTTCATAATTTTTTCTAAAAGGTAACCACTAACGATGCTATCTAAATCAGGATTTTCATGACCGAGTATTACATATTTACTCATAAATTCAGCTCCGTTTCAGTATTATTATAGCATGACTTGACATAAATATATAGTAAATAAAGTTGTCAAATGGGTTTTATTACGCTATACTAGAAGGTAGATAAGGAAGTGAAATACATGAAGTATTATTGTATTGGAATTAAAGGGACGGGAATGTCTACTTTAGCACAGATTTTATTTGATTTAGGAAACGAAGTTAGTGGTTATGATGATGCGAGAGGCCATAAATTTACCCAAGTTGGATTAGATGAAAGAGGTATTCAAATTTATTATGATCATGACCATGAGATAGATAAAGATACTATTGTGACATATAGTGTTGCGTTTAAGGAGGATCATCCTGAACTTGTAAGAGTAAAGGAACTAGGTCTTACTGTGAAAAAGTATAATGAAATTATGGGAGATGTGATTAAAGAGTTTGCAACGATTAGTGTCAGTGGGACCCATGGAAAAACCTCTACTTCTTCAATGATTAAACATATTTTAGAAAATACAGTTGGTTGTAATTACTTTATAGGTGCTGGAGATGGAAAGGCAACTAGAGATAATAAATATTATGTAGTAGAGTCTGATGAGTTTAATCGTCATTTTACAGCGTATCATCCTGTTTATTCAATTATTACTAATATTGAAGAAGAACATATGGAAATTTATAAAGATATAGATGATATTCGTAATACGTTTGAGATTTTTGCTAATCAAACTAGTAAATTGGTAGTAGCAAATGGGGATAATGAAGAAGTAAGAAAAATTAATTATAAGACTCCAGTTAAATTTTATGGATTTAATGAGGAAAATGATGTTGCAATTAAGAATATGGAATTACTTCCAAGTGGTTCTAAATTTGATCTATATATAGATAATGAATTATTTGGTCATTTTAATGTTCCTTTATATGGTGAACATATGGTGGCTAATGCGGCGGCTGCAATTGTGATTTGTCGTGAAATTGGTATAAGTAAGGAAGACATTGAAAAGTATTTAGAGACATTTAAGAATGCGAAGAGAAGATTTGCGGAGGATAAGGCAGGGGAGGCAATCATTGTTGATGACTATGCACATCATCCGACGGAGATTAAAGTTACTTTAAATGCTGTTAAACAAAAGTATCCAGATAAGAGATTGGTTGTTGTATTTAAACCAAATACGTATTCAAGAACGGTAGATTTTACTGAGGAGTTTGTTGAAGCGTTTAATGTTGCGGATAAGGCATATTTAACAGAAATTGATTGTAATCGTGAAAAACAAGAGGATTATCCAGGAGTAACTTCTCATATGATTATTGATAAATTAAATGATGGAGATATTATTAGTGAAGAGACTATTGATAAATTAAAAGATGAGAAAGATTCAGTGGTTTGCTTTATGGGATGTGCTTACGTTGATTCATTAATTGCAGCGTTCAAAGATATTATGAAGTAGAGGTATGTATTATGTTAGATAATTATAAAGGAAAATTTGTGAAAGTGTTGGTGGCATCAGGAAGCGGAGCTGGTGTTGGCGGAGAGGCTAGTAGAATTTATAATTCGATGATTACAGTGTTTGGAACAGTTAAAGATTTTAATACACATTTTATTGAACTAGAAAATACAACGACATTGTATTATTCTGGGATAGTTAGTTCTTTTGAAAGAATGGGAATGTTAACACCAGATAATATTAAGCAACCAGCCGCATTTGAAAATAAATTATCTTTACTGAATTTAAATCATGTTATTGAGATATCTGTTGTTGAATAAATTTAATTTAGATATTGTCTAAAAAAAATAATTATGGTACAATGAATTTGCACTTGAAAAAGTGATTTGTTGTATTATGTCCTGTTGGTGAAGTGGTTTAACACGCTACCCTCTCAAGGTAGTATTCGTGGGTTCGAAACCCATACAGGATACCAAATGTGATTAACTAGACTTGGTCTAGTTTTTGTTTGTATGAGAATTGATTTGTAAGAATAAAAAATTAATGTTAGAATAGTAGTGGTTAATTAATAATGGCAATTGAAATTTTAGGATATATGGTAAAGCGGGAGGAAAACTATGAAAATAAAGGGAATGGTATGTGAAAGCGGTGGCAAGAAAGCAGCAAGTGGAAGACTTATTAATGAAGATGGATTGATTACGTTTAATGTGAACTATAATGGTAGAGAGTATGAATTTATAATATTGATGGATGGGGCAACTGGATTAGGAAAAAGTTATGAAATAATACCTGATGCTACTTCTGCTGAATGGTATGTGGAATTTATGATGGCAGAGATGAGAAAAAAGCTGTTGGAAAACCCTATTAATTCTTTATTTGCTGTAGTTGATGAGTGTGTTGAAAAGGCGGCAGATGAAATATCTAAATATGAAAAAGCAAATGATATTAGGCTAGAAGAATATCAAAAACCTTCGGCTGGGCTTTCTTTACTTAGAAGTGATGGAAAAACAACAGATATATATTTAATTGGTGATACACAAACTTTGGTTGCTTATAAAGATGGAAATGTGGATGCTGTTGATAACCCTAATCAAAAAGCATTACAAAAACTGGATAATAGTGTTTTAGTTCGAATGATTAAATTAGCCCGTGAGAGAGACTGTAATGTTATTGATACTAGAGCGGTTTTAGAGATTGAGAAGATGTTGCAGGAAAACCGTAATAAGAAAAATACAAATTGTGAAGGAAGTTACTGGGTTTGTGGAACGACGTTAAAAAGTGCAGAACATGGTATTTGTGTTAACTTTGATAATGAAAATCTAGATGGGATAATACTTGCGACTGATGGATTTGATTATACAGTCTTACAGTTAAGTGAAGAAGAAGTGTATAGATTGATAAAAGAAAAAGGAACTGTTGAAGTTGCGAAGATGATTAGAGATAGACAAGTGGCCGATCCGTTTTGTAATAGATTTCCGAGATTTAAAAAGTCTGACGATTTAACTGTGGTTCATTTCGATTGTACAAAATAATTGCTGGATTAAAATTCCAGTTTTTTTTATGGGATTTTTAATTTATAAAAACAAATGTTCGTGGTATAATGATTATGGTGATGAAGATGGAGAGGACTTATGTTTGTATAGATTTAAAGAGTTTTTATGCGTCTGTTGAATGTCAAGAACGAGGATTAGATCCGATTACAACAAATTTAGTTGTTGCGGATAGTAGTCGGACTGAAAAAACGATTTGTTTAGCGGTTAGTCCATCTTTAAAGTCTTTAGGAATCTCTGGTAGAGCGAGACTGTTTGAAGTTATACAAAGAGTGAAAGCAGTTAATTATAATAGAAAACAGAACAATTATAATAGGAGTTTTAGTGGTAAAAGCTGTGATATGGAGAAATTACTAAAGAATAAGTCTTTGGAAATTGATTTTATAATGGCGGTACCTAGAATGAGTTTATATATTGATTATAGTACACGAATATATAATGTTTATTTAAAGTATTTGGCGCCAGAAGATATTTACGTTTATTCAATTGATGAAGTTTTTTGTGATGTGACAAGTTATTTGAAAACGTATAAGATGACTGCAGAGGAACTAGTAACTATGATGGTTAATGATGTATATATGACAACCGGCATTACCGCAACAGCGGGTATTGGGACTAATATGTATTTGTGTAAAGTGGCAATGGATATAGTTGCGAAGCATGCTTCGGCTAATGAAAATGGAGTTAGAATTGGGAAACTTGATGTGGATAGTTATAGAAAATTATTATGGGAACATAAACCATTAACTGACTTTTGGAGAGTAGGGAAAGGGTATGCGAAAAAGTTAGAGAAGTATGGATTGTATACAATGGGCGATATTGCGAGATGTTCTTTGGAGAATGAGACGAAGTTGTATAAGTTGTTTGGAATTAATGCAGAGCTTTTAATTGATCATGCATGGGGAGTTGAACCGTGTACGATGCAAGATATAAAAAAGTATAAGCCTAGTGTTAATAGCTTGGGCTCTGGTCAGGTATTACATTGCGCCTATGGATATGAAAAGACTAAATTGATTGTTAAAGAGATGGCGGATTTATTGATACTTGAATTGGTGGCGAAAAAGAAAGTTTGTGATAGTATGGTTTTAACGATCGGTTATGATGTTAAAAATTTATCAGATCCAAAGATATCGCAAGCTTATGATGGAGAAATAACAGTTGATTATTATGGAAGGAGTGTTCCTAAACATGGACATGGGACGATGAGGCTGGAATATCAAACTTCATCAACTGAAGTGATTATGAAGAAGATGATAGAATTGTTTGAAAGGATTATTGATAAGAGATTACTTGTAAAACGAATTAATATGGCTTTTGTTAATGTTGTTGATCGAGACAAGGCTACAAATACGAGAATTTTAAAACAAGTTGATTTGTTTTCTATGGATGATGAGGAACTTTTTGAAGATAAAAAATCGAATCAAGAAGAGGAAAATAAAATACAAAATGTGATGTTGGAGATTAAGAAAAAGTATGGAAAAAATGCTATTTTAAAAGGAATGAATTTAGAAGAAGGGGCTACAACTATTGAGAGAAATGGTCAAATAGGAGGACATAGGGCATGAGTAAATATGATGATATTATTGGGTTGAATAGACCAGTTTCTAATCGAACGAAAATGTCTATTGAAAATAGAGCGGCGCAGTTTGCTCCTTTTTCTGCTCTTACGGGGTATAATGAGGCAATTGCTGAGACGGCTAGAACTACTGATATAAAAAGAGAACTTGCTGAGGGAATGAAAGAAATTATTAATGAGAAGTTAAATTATATTTCGACTGGAATTGGTAAAAAAGAGAAAGTTACTATAACTTATTTTGTTAAGGATAAGAAAAAGAGTGGAGGGGAATATGTTAAAATTAAAGGGCTGGTTAAAAGAGTAGATAATATTTTGAGAGTTATTTATATGGAAAATGGATTGATGATAAGTTTTGATGCTATTTTAGATATTTCTAGTGATATGTTTGATTATTACGATTTGTAAAGTTGTGTTCAAAAATATTAATCTTTATCGTTTCTTAATTTTTTTTAATTGACTTATGACAACTTGTCATAATATAATGTAGGAGCATATGAAATGGTGCAGTAGATGAAGTATAAGGAAGTGGTTTTATGCCAAGCCAAACTTTTCTTAATTTAGATAGGACTAAGCAACAAAAATTACTTGATGCAGCGATTAGAGAATTTTCAAAGTATGAGTATTCTTTGGTGGCAATTAATCAAATTATTATGAATGCAGGTATTCCTAGAGGAAGTTTTTATATGTATTTTAAGGACAAAGATGATTTGTTTGAATACTTAGTTCAGATTAATAAAGATAAATTACATGAAGTATTTAAACGTGTATTTCTTGAAAACGAAGGAGATTTGTATAATAGTTTTTTAGAGATTTATGATTTGATTGTTGAATATGTAGTTAAAAATAATTATTCAGGAATGTTTAAGAATATTTTTATTTATTTTGATACTCATAAGAAACATTTTCATAAACCGGGATTTCCATTGTTTTTAAGTGTTAAAGATTTGATTAAGACTGATAAATTAAGAGACGATGAGTTGGAATTTGTTTTTATAATGTTACTACATTATATGTTTATGAGTATAACTTATTGTATTAATAATGATTGCTTGGATGATAAAGAACATTTTAGAAAAAAACTTCATATACTGTGTTATGGAATATATAAATAGATTAGAAAGGATGTAAATATGTTTAAGTTATTTAAAAATTTAACTAAAAAAGAAGTTATATATGCTTTGGTTTGTATAATAATTGTTGCTGGACATGTATGGTTAGAATTAAAGATTCCTGATTATATGAGTGGAATTACAAGGCTTGTGCAAACTGAAGGAAGTGCAATGGCGGATATAATTGAACAGGGTGCACTTATGATTGGTTGTGCGCTTGCGAGTTTGATTTGCAGTATTATTGTTGGATATTTTGCGGCCAGGGTTGCTTCAAGTTTTTCGGCAACTATTCGGAAAAAGATATTTGAAAAAGTTGAAAATATGGGAATTGCTGAAATTAAGAAATTTTCAACTAGTAGTTTAATTACTAGAACGACAAATGATATTACACAAGTTGAAATGTTAATTGGTATGGGATTACAGGCTATGGTAAAGGCTCCGATTATGGCTGTATGTGCAGTACTTAAGATTTTAAATAAGGGAGTTGAATGGTCGATTCTTACTGCAGTGTGCGTTTGTATTCTATTATTTGTAGTCGCAACACTTATGGTAATTGTTTTACCTAGATTTAAGAAAGTACAAAAGTTAATTGATAAGATTAATGGAGTTACAAGAGAAAATTTATCTGGTATTAGAGTAATTAGAGCATTTAATGCAGAAAAGTATCAGACTGATAAGTTTAAGGATGTTAATGATGAACTGACTGGTATGCAGATGTTTAATCAGAGATGTTTATCAATTATGAGTCCAGTGATGAATATGGTAATGCATGGATTGACACTAGGAATCTATATTATAGGTGCTATGTTAATTCAAAAAGCAGGAATGTTGGATAAGATTACTTTATTTAGTAATATGGTAGTTTTTTCTAGTTATGGAATGCAAGTGATTATGTCATTTTTAATGCTTGCGATGATTTTTATGATGGTTCCTCGTGCACAGATTTCGGCTAATCGTATTAATGAAGTGTTAGATGAAGAAATTAGTGTTGTTGATGGGAAATTTAATGGAGAAACTAAAGAAACTGGAACAATTGAATTTAGAAATGTTTCATTTAAATATCCTGATGCAGATGAATATGTATTGAAAGATATATCATTTAAAGCAGAAAAGGGTGAGACGATTGCTTTTATTGGTTCTACTGGTAGTGGTAAATCAACTTTAATTAATTTAGTTCCGAGATTTTATGATGCAACTGAAGGAGAAGTTTTAGTTGATGGAGTTAATGTTAAGGAATATATGCAAGAAGCACTTCGTAACAAATTAGGTTATATCCCCCAAAAAGCAGTTATGTTTACAGGATCAGTTTCAAGTAATGTTTCTTACGGAGATAATGGCAAGGGTGAAATTTCACAAGAAAAGATTAAAGAGGCAGTAAGAGTTGCTCAAGGAAAAGATTTCGTTGAAAAGATGGACGGGGAATATAATGCTCATATTGCTCGCGGAGGTACTAATGTATCTGGAGGGCAAAAGCAAAGACTTGCGATTGCAAGAGCGGTAGCAAGAGATCCGGAAATTTATATATTTGATGATTCTTTTTCAGCACTTGACTATAAGACTGATGCAACATTGAGAAGTGAACTAAAGAAATATACAAAAGATGCTACAAGTATGATAGTTGCGCAAAGAATTGGTACTATTATTAATGCAGATAAGATTGTTGTTTTAGAAAATGGCGAATGTGTTGGTATTGGAACACATAAAGAATTATTAAAGAAGTGTAAAGTGTATAAAGAAATTGCTTTATCACAATTATCAAAGGAGGAGTTAGAGAATGCCTAGACCTGGTGGTGGACCTAAAATGGAAAAATCTAAGGATTTTAAGGGTTCGATGAAACGTTTATTTCAGAACTTAAAACCATGGAAATTTATTATGGGTATAGCATTAATTCTAGCAATGGTTAGTGCAGTACTTTCATTGATTGCTCCTGATAAGTTGTCTGATTTAACGGATACAATTACTGAAGGAATATCTCCTAATGTTGAGATGTTGCAAGTGGTTTCTGAAGAAGTAGGGAAAAATCTTGCTTCAATTGATAAAAGTAAAATGCAAACACTGTTTGTTGAAGTTTCCTTAACTACAGATGAACAAAAAGAAGTTCAAGAAATTCTAACTAATATGAGTAGGGCTCAAGATGTAAATGAGTTAAGTGGTTTAATGTTAGAGCTTCCTGATAAGATTTTAGAATATTTAATTGATGATATTATAGTTGAAGGTAGCGTTATTAGTGCAAGTGATCAAGTTCAGTTATTAAAACTTTCTTCTAAAATGAATGGAGAAACAGGAACTGAGACAGCGCTTGGATTAATAGATGAGTTGCCTGAATCAGTGTATAAGTTGGTTAAACCAAGTATTGATATGGATAAAGTTAAATCTCTTGCTTTATTAATGGCAACATTATATTTATTAAGTGCATTATTTAATTTTATTCAAAGTTTCTCGTTAACTACTGTTTCTAATAGATTTGCGAATAAGTTAAGAGATAGTATTAGTAAAAAAATTAATAGATTACCGCTTAAGTATTTTGATACTCATGAAAATGGAGATGTTTTGTCTCGTGTTACAAATGATATTGATACTGTGGCACAAAACTTAAATAATAGTTTAGCAACATTAGTATCTAGCATTACTTTATTTGTTGGTTCTATTATTATGATGTTTGCGACTAATTGGATAATGGCTTTAACGGCAATTTTATCTAGTATATTAGGTTTTGTACTTATGTTTGGAATTCTTTCAAAGTCACAAAAATATTTTAATCAAAGACAAGAGGCTTTAGGAGAAATGAATGGATATATTGAAGAGATGTATTCGGGACATAATGTAGTTAAGGCTTATAATGGAACGAAGGAAGCATTTAGTGAATTTAAGAAATTAAATGATCGTTTATGTGAAACTAATCGTAAAAGTCAGTTCTTATCTGGTCTTATGCATCCGATTATGGGGTTTATTGGTAACTTTGGTTATGTAATGGTTTGTATTGTAGGGGCTTTGCTTACGATGAATGGTTATATTTCATTTGGCGTAATAGTGGCATTTATGATTTATGTTAGATTATTTACTAATCCACTTTCACAAATTGCTCAAGCAATGAGTAGTTTACAATCTACGGCTGCGGCAAGTGAACGTGTATTTGAGTTTTTGGATGAGAAAGAGATGTCTGATCAAACGGATTTATCTAAGCATTTAAACCGTTCTAAAGTAAAAGGGGAAATTGAATTTAAAAATTTTAAATTTGGTTATTATCCTGGAAGAACTATTATTAAAGACTTTAGTGTTAAAGTAAAACCTGGGCAAAAGATTGCGATTGTTGGACCTACTGGTGCTGGAAAAACGACGATGGTTAACCTTTTGATGAAGTTCTATGAAATTAATAATGGTGAAATATTAATTGATGGTGTTCCTACGAGTGAATTAACACGTGAAAATATCCATGATTTATTTATTATGGTATTACAAGATACATGGTTATTTGAGGGAACAATTGCCGATAATATTAGATTTAATAATAAAGAGGTTTCTGATAGAGAAATTTGGGAGGCTTTAAAGACAGTTGGAGTTGACCACTTCGTTAAGACTTTACCTGGCGGAATAGATTATGTGATTGGAGATAATGATACGATTAGTCAAGGACAAAAACAATTGCTAACGATTGCTAGAGGTATGGTTGAAGATGCACCGTTCTTAATTTTGGATGAGGCAACAAGTAATGTTGATACGAGAACTGAGGAGTTGGTTCAAAAGGCAATGGATAAATTAACTGATGGAAGAACTTCATTTATTATTGCTCATAGATTATCTACTATTAAGAATGCAGATTTAATTTTAGTTATGAATGAAGGAAATATTATTGAACAAGGTAAACATCATGAATTACTTGAAAAAGGTGGATTTTATGCTAGTCTTTATAATTCACAATTTGAACTTGGAGGAGAGTAGAAATGCTCTTCTTTTTATTTTTTTAGACTTGTAAAATATGGTAAAATAGTCTAAAATTAGATATAGTAGGAAAGGTGAATGAAAATGGATAATGGGGCTAATGAAACTAATCAAACAATGCTTGGTGTAAGAGTTGCGCCGCCTAGTGAAAAACCTGTTGATGCAACTACAAATGATGTTGGGGCGGCTAATGGGACTGTTTCTAGTAATCCTGTAATGATTCAACCACAAGTTGTGGCTGCGACTACAACGGCAACACCAGTAGTGACACAAGTTACTAATAGTAGTCAATCTAATACTGTTGATGTTTCATCAAACGGACAAGGAATAAATGCAGATAAAAATGATGTAGTTTCAAATAGTGATGATTCAAATGGTAAGAAGAAAAAGACTAAGAAACCAAAAAATAAATTAGCGAGATTTTATTTTTTAATAATTATTTTGTTGGTTGGTGGATTTGTTTATTTTTGGAATTACCATCAACAACAAATTACTTTAATGAATTATAAATGTACTCCGGTATCAACGACTGGTGATGTTAAAGAATTGGATTTGGATTCTACTATTGTTAAGGATTTGTATAGTAAGGTTTCTACTACTATTAAAGAAGATGTTGCGAGTGCTGAGTTAAATGATCAGATGAAGATTTATTTAGCGTATCGACAGATTGCGACTAGTAGTTTATATGAGTCAAATTGTAATAAATACAACAGTCAAGGGATGGAACCATTTAAATGTGAAGTGACTGCGTCTTTTGTACCTAAGGCATTCAAAGAAAATGTTTTGCAAGTGGAACTTAAAAAATTATTTGGGGAGGATACAAATATTGCTAATCAAAATGTGCAATTAGGAACTAGTTGTGTTGGGGGATTTCAATATATTGCTGAACGTGGTGAGTATGTTCAAGGAAGTTGTGCTTCTCAAGGGGCTATTTTATATAGTGCAGATAAAAAGTTGGTTAAGGCAACAAGTACAGAATCAGTCATTGAGCTTTATGAAGAAGTTAAATATTATGGTAATGAGGGATATGAACTTTCTTCTAAATTAGTTAGTGGTACTTATAAATATACTTTTAAACTTGATATGAATTATAATTATGTTTATCTTAATAAAATGTTAGTGGAATAATGAGGTGGAAAAATGGAAATAAAAAGAGTTGTGACAGGGACACTTGATGAGAATTGTTATGTATTAGTTAAAAATGGAACTTGTTTGATAGTGGATCCTGGTGCTGATTATAATAAAATTAAGGCTGAAGTAGGAGATAATAAAGTTTTAGGTGTGCTAATTACACATTCACATTTTGATCATATCGGAGCGTTACGTAATTTCTTAACAAAAAGAAGTATTAAAATTTTTAAGAAGAGTAATTTGGAAGAAAAAGAATATAGTTTAGGTGATTTTAAATTTGAATGTATTTATACACCTGGACATTCTAAAGATTCAGTTAGTTTTTATTTTAAGGAAGATAATGCGATGTTTGTTGGAGATTTTATTTTTGAGGGTTCTATTGGAAGAATTGATTTACCTGGCGGAAGTAAGGTAGAAATGGAACTTAGTATTAAAAGATTTGTTGAATTTATGGATGATATGGATTTATATCCTGGACATGGAGAATCAACAACATTGGATTTAGAAAAAGCAACTAATCCGTATTTACAAAGTTAATGATGGAAGATATTGGGATTTATTGAAAATGTATTAATCCTTTTCTTTTGTTTATTTTTATGGTATTATAGTAAGTCAAAAGAGAAGAGGTGTCATTATGCAAGTTTGGAGTAAAGTGCATTTAAAAGATCAAAATAGAAATGTTGAATTGATTAGTAAAGCGTTAACTAATTATGTATATGGATATGGTCCGGTGGATGAGATTTGTAAAAAATATAATATTGAAACTAGAGATAGAAAAACATTAGATCAGTTTATGGTTAATAGAGTAGCGGGACTTTTGATGCTTTATTTGGCTGGAGATACTAAGAGAATTAATGACATTGTTAATAGGTATAATATTGATGCAAGTTTTGTAGAAAATGTATTACCAGAGATAGAAGGATATATTAATAAGTAAATGAAAAGAACTTCTTGGTCTTAGAAGTTCTTTTTTTATAAGTAGAATAATACACTGATAAATCCTAATAACATGGCTATTACTAAGATTACTGATACTACTTTTACTAATTTTTTATTCATTAGGTTCACCTCAATTATTAATTATAAATTATTTGTCTTAATTTGTAAAATGTTTTAAAGAATTAGTGATAGTTATTTCGAATAGACTTTATTGGTGATACAAGTGATTAGAGAAAATATTAGAAAACGAAAATTATTAGTGATTTTAGTTGCATGTAGTCTTATTTCTTTTATATTGGGAGTTTTATTTATAAGTCTTTTATCTGATAGTAATCAGGAATTGATAAAGCAAAGTGTTGGTGATTATTTTGTTGGGATTTCTACTGAGAAAATTAGTTATTTAAAAGACTTATATTCAGTTATGACTAGTAATCTTATAATGGGAATATTTATATGGGTAATAGGTATTTCGATTATTGGTATTTTAATAGTTAGTGGGATACTCTTTTTTAAGAGCTTTTTGGTTGGATTTAGTTTTTGTAGTATTATTTATACTTATGGATTTAAGGGAGTGCTGATTGGTTTTATTTATATATTTCCGGAGATAATTAATTTATTTATAACATTTGTACTGGTTTATTATTCGATTTGTTTTTCGGTGCTGTTGTTTAATTATTTATTTAGGAAAAAGGAATATAATAAGAATGTTGTGGTGAAAAGATATTTGAAATTATTGGTAGTGGTTATTGGATTATTAATTGTTAGTTCATTAATTTCTGTGTTTGTAATACCAAATGTTTTAAAAATATTATAGTGTAAAATTAGTGGAATTTATTGTATAATTAATTTGGTGGTTATAATGGATAAAGTAATTGGTATTGGTATGAGTGGTGGAGTTGATTCATCTGTTGCGGCATATTTGTTGAAAGAACAAGGATATAAAGTGATAGGTATAACGATGAGACTTATTGATAATGAAAAGACAGATGTTGCGATTAAAGATGCTAAGGAAGTATGTGATTTTTTAGAAATAGAACATCATGTTATTGATTTAAGTGATAAGTTTAAGAATATTGTTATTAAAGATTTTATTGAATGTTATAAAAAAGGAATAACTCCTAATCCTTGTTGCTGTTGTAATAAATATTTTAAGTTTGGTTTATTTTTTGAAGAGGCTAAAAAGTTGGGGTGTAATTATATTTCAACGGGTCATTATGCAAAAATTGAGGATGGAAAATTATATAGAGCGACAGTTTTGGAAAAAGATCAATCTTATTTTTTATGGGGAATTGATAAAGAAGTTTTAAAATATGTTATTTTGCCGTTACAAGATTATAATGATAAGGAAACAGTACGAGAAATGGCCAAAAGTGTTGGTTTGAGCGTTAGTAGTAAGAAAGATAGTCAAGAGGTTTGTTTTGTACCTAATGATGATTATAAGGTTTTTTTAAATGATAATTTAGAACAATTACCGGATTGTGGTGATATTTGTTTAAGAGATGGAACTGTTTTGGGAAAACATCATGGGTTGATGTATTATACTATTGGTCAAAGAAAAGGACTTAATGTTAGTTATAAAGAACCGTTATATGTGATTGAGTTAGATACTAAAAATAATAGACTGATAGTTGGTTCTAATACTGATTTATTTAGAAATGAGTTTGTAGCAAGAAATATTAATTTATTGGTAGATTCTATTCCTGAAGAGATTTATGCAAAGGTGAGATCACGTGGTAATTTAAAATCTTGTAAGGTTGAAATCTTGATGGACGGGAAGATGCGAGTTAAGTTGCTAGAAGAAGAGAGAGCCATTACCCCAGGACAATCTGTTGTTTTATATGATGGAAAAAATTGCTGTTTAGGTGGCGGTATTATTGAAAAGGTTATGTAAAAGGATATATATAAATTTAGATGTAGTTTGAATTTTTGTTTTAAGTATCTTTATGATACTTTTTTCTTTTTCTTAAAATTTAAAATGTGTCAATTTACACTTGATATTTTACAGTGAAGTGTCTATAATTATATTAGGAGGGTAAATTATATGAAAGAATTAAATGTAGTACTTACAGAGTTAGGGATTAGTAAGGTGCGTTTAGCTAAATATTTAGGGGTTTCTAGACAAATGTTATATAACTATTTGAGTATTGATAATATTAATAATTGGCCTAAGGAAAAAGCGGCAAAATTACTTAGTTTGTTGAATATTGAAAGTATTGATGAGTTAGATGAGCTAAGAATTACAGGAGAATATATTATCGAGGTTGAAGGTCGATTAAATGAAGGCGTTAAAGACTCTTCAAGTAAAGAAGTGATTGCTGATTTAAAAGGTTTTAATAAGAAGGAACAGGAACTTCTTTCTGATATAATTAATTTGTTAAAGGAAAAGTTGAGTGCTGATAAAACTAAAGAAACTTATAATACATATTTATATTTATTTCACTTTTTACAATCAATGGAAACTACTGAAGAATTGAAATATATTTTAGGTTATATGTCTAAGTCTTTGGGATTTACTGATCCAATGGAGTTTGCATTTAATAAGGACAAGCAATTTGTTTTTGAAAGTATTTTGTTTAGTGCTATGACTTTATATAATAATGGTGGTGCTTCTAAAAGTAAACTTAGTGCATCTCATCAACGATTTGTACAAGATATTGAACATAAGAATGAAGAGAAGTTATCTCGTACCCAAGAATTAAATACGGCTAAAGTTCAGGCTTTGAAAGAACTTGGTTATAATGAAATAAATGAAGATAATGCAAAAGAAGTATTAGAAAAAATTGCAGAGATTCAATCTAGAAAAGTATAAGGATAATGAAGGAGTAAGTATATGAATAATTTTTGTCCTAATTGTGGTCATAAGGTGGCTGAAGATAGTCAATTTTGTATGAATTGTGGTTTTAGTTTAGGTAAACAAAATCAAACTAATATTAATACTGTTGGGGTGAATAATAATGTTCAACCTACTAGTAGTGGATATTCTAATGGAATGGGAATAGCAGGTTTTGTAATTTCATTAGTATCAATAATTATGTGTTGTGGTAGTTTATCTTGGCTAAGTATTATTTTTTCAATCATTGGAATGAATAATGCGAAAAAAAATAATGGTACAGGGTATGGTTTGTCTTTGGCTGGTTTGATTATTAGTATAGTTGGTTTATTAATATTTTTATTTTATTTTTCTGCTTTTATAGCAGGATTTATGGAAGGAATAACTGCTTAGTTATAAAAAACTATGAGAATTAGTTCATAGTTTTTAATTTGGATTTTTCTAGTAGGGTAGAAGGAGTAGAGATGAAAGTTAAAAGTGTGTGTCTTTTTAAAAATTTGTTTGATATATACTGTGCTGGATGCGGAGGAACACGAATGATTGTTTCACTTCTTGAATTGGATTTTTATCAGGCTTTTAGATATAATCCATATTTGTTTGTTTTACTTAGCTGTGTCTTATTATATGGAATGTATTGCTTATTATTTAGAATGCTTAGAAAGAGGTATTATGTGCCTAATATTAAGTGGTTATATGTAATTTTATTTTCAGCGACTTTATTTATGGTTTTGAGAAATTTACCTGGATTTGAATTTTTATTGCCTACTGATGTGTAGGTTTTTTTATATGCGGGTAGAGGAGAGTGGGTGAGGCAAAAGCATTATTTGTGATTGTGGATTAATATATTTATATTTTTAATTTTTGGAGTTGTATTTTATTTTAAGAATGAAAAATTTTATACAGAATTAAGATATAAAAAAGAAAACTATATGTGTGTGCTGATACTTAGATGAATAATATTATATAGGCTTATGTTAACTGGAACATGGCTGAATATAAGCATTCTTTTCCTTTGTTTTCAATACTTTTTAAAAATCATTAACTTCCTATAATTGATATTATGTTAACTTCTGTTCATTTGCTATTTTCTGATATATTTAATATTTCCCGGATTTTTATATATTATTATTTTAATTATTGCTGTTTATTTATGTTTGCTTAATCTATCTTCTAATATTTTTTATTATTTAAT
>CAYXZZ010000023.1:0-20654 GCA_964470055.1 uncultured Mycoplasma sp. | reverse complement strand
GTCAATCGAACAAACGATGTGTGAAAAATTACACAGAACAAACCTTACTTATAAAAAAAAACGAAATTACTTTCGTAACCTCGTTTATTCACCTTTTGTATATGTTTTTACAGATTCTGCTGCTTTTTGTTCTTTAATTTCACTTTGACTTGCAAATGTTGGAACTAATAGTGTATCACTAATTACTTTTCCGTCTTCAATTGCTTCTTCATTTAAAGCCATAATTGAGTATGCATCTGTTGCATATCTTTCAGCAAATTCATCTATAGACATGCCACTTGGATAGTAAGCAGCAACTGTTGCATATCTTAAATCTCCAGCATTAATATTATATGGAATGTATAAGGTTTCTCCAATTCTTATTAATGTTGAATCTAAGTTATTTACTCGACTGATTTCTTCAACTGAACTGTTAGCATCTACTGCCAATTCAGATAATGTATCGTTTGGTTGTACTGTGTAAGTACGATAAACTTTATATGGCTGATTAATTTTAGCAGAGTCATCTTGAATAATTTCTTCTCCTAAATTTATATCGGTTGTATTTTCTGGTTGTTGTGTTTGTGTTGAGTAAGATGTTTGTTGTTGTGGAAGTGAAACTTCATCATTTCCTTTCATTCCGGCTCCAGTAATTATTACTGTTGCGAGTAAGGCTCCGGCTAAAACATTACGGTTTCTGATTACAAATTTAGGTATTGTATCTTCAGTAATGTGTGTTAGCTTTTCTAATTGATATAAAGTTTCAGCGAAAATGTGGATTGTACCACTTTTCATTACATAAACAAATGTCTCACCGGCAGTGCTATTTCTTTTATGATATGCGCGATAAATTTTTCCATTTAATGTTTTATGGCGTTTAGAAAATGGTGCTTTTTTCTCTTCAGAACGAACTTCATTCCATGCTTGTTTGATATCACTAGCAAATTTTCTCGTGGTTGGTTCTTCTTGTTTTGTTTCATAATGACCACGTTCAGTTCTCGCTCTTCTTTCTCCTTCATAGCGACCACTTTCACAACGTGATGTATTTTGTGTTGTTCTTCTTTGTTCATGCGATGTTTGACTGGCATTACTTTGTTGATTTTGAGTTCTGTAATAACCTTGTCCTTGAGTTTGACTATAAGCATTTTGATTAGCATTTCTTCTTGCTTCTTCCCACGCTTGTTGTTGTCTTGCTTGTTCGTCTCTTGACTTTCTTTCGGCTTTTCTTCTTTCATAAGCAGCAAACTCTCTATCGTATTTAGTTCTTTTTTCATCAGTCTTTAAGCAATCATATGCTTCATTAACTTTTTGTTGTAATTTTTCATCAATACCAGGATGTGTGTCAGGATGATATTTTTTAGTAAGCTCACGATAAGCTTTTTTTATCTCCTCCGCACTAGCAGTTCTACTCACACCTAGTACCTCGTAATAGTTTACGAAATTTTCCATATTCAATCTCCCCTTTTTCATATGTGGACATATTATATCACATTATGACGAATTTGTAAAGCTGAACTTTGTTAAGGATAGTGTAAAATGATTTGGGGCAAACAAAAAAAGAAAGACCATAAATGTTATAATAAACTTGATAAAACATAAAATAACGGAGGTCTTTCTCATGAATATAGTATCACATTTTTATAACTTTTTGGAAGAGAGTTTTAATACTTTCTTAAAAAATCATTTCTTAGAATCTAATTTCTGGCATAAATCTTCTTCTATTGATAACTATATTAATTTTATGACTGACTTGGATTCCTTCAATTATTCATTTATAAATAATATCATTAATGCTTATTTAGAATATGTTGACGATATCTTCTTTCATACTAAATATCGTAAATCTTTCTGTAAATCCAAAAGTTTCTATAAAAGAACTATCCTTACTCTTTTTGGGGAAGTTACTTTTAAAAGAAGATATTATTTTGATAAAAACACCAGCCAATATTTCTTCTTCACAGATTTGTTCTTAAATCTTCCTAAAAGAAAGTATTTTGACCCTTTTGTTTGTTCTGAAATTTGTAATGAATCATCCTCTTTTTCTTATTCTAAATCTGGTAAAATTGTTTCTCAAAAGATTGGTAAAAGAATAAATAATACTTTAAATATTTCTCGTGCTTCTGTTAGAAACATTGTTTTATCCTTTCCTATAAATGATTCTGTTGATGCAAATGAAACAAAAAGAGTTGAACGTCTTTCTATTATGTTAGATGAAAAATTTGTTGGTTCTCAATTTAATGATGGAAAAGATCATATGATTAAAGCGGCAGTTATTTTTGAAGATACTGAACTTGTTTATAAAAAGAAATTAAAGTCAACTTCTATGAATAGATACAGATTAGTTAATTCCCATACTTGTGCTTCTATCGAAAATAATCTTTTGATGGATGTGATTGACTATATTTATAATAACTATGACATTTTTTCTTTAAAAGAATTGAACTTTATGGGAGACTGTGCGACTTGGATTAAATCCTTTCCTAATACGAAATGGTTTCAATTTCACGATGACTTAAAAATAAAATTCGGTATGGACGGATTTCATTTTTCCCAAGCACTAACTAATTTAACCTCCTCGGAAAATAAAGATGTCTTTGATGCCTTATACGAATATGTATTATTTAATAAAAAAGAAGAGTTTATTAGACTTACAAATGAATTTTTAGATTTAAATATGGACAGAAAAGAAACCATAGAATCAAAAAGAGATTATATACTGAATAACTGGAATGCAAGACAAATCTATCAAAATAATGCATACATGAGATGTTCTATGGAGTCCCATATTTCTCATATATTTGCCGATATATTCACTTCCCGCCCCAAAGCTTATTCAAAAAATGGACTAAACCAATTATTAAAATTAAGATTATTAAAAGTAAATGGAAGAAATATTAAAGAAGAATACTTAAACACATTTAGAAAATCAATCTAATGAATTATACAGAAAAGAAACACACAATACATCAAGCCGATTTTTTTCACAAAGTTTAGATAATTACATAAATTTTATATACTAAAAAAGAAAATCAAGTTTAATAACTTAACTTTCTTTACTATTTGCCCCAAAACTCTTTACACTAACTTGTTAAACGAAGTTTTTCCAAGCAACAAGATTGGTGTCTTGTTTTTCATAAATTCCTAGGATTAAGCCAGTTTGCTCTTTAAAAATAACTTTGTCTTGAATGTTCCAATCGTTTACTAATTTCTGGCCGGTTCTAACTTTTTGGGCTTTTTCTTCTGATAAAACAATTGTTTTTAAGTCAAGGACTTCATCTATTTCAAAAACTTGGAATTTTCCTTGTTTTATGTCTGCTAAGGTAGATGTTTTTTCAATAGATATTTTTCCTTGTTTTGTTCTTGTTAGTTCTGTCATTGTAGCGTAAGTATCTAGACTTATTCCGATGTCGTTAATTAAACTTCTGATGTAGCAACCTTTTGATACAAGGGCTCTAAAGGAAAATGAATCTGGATCTTTAGATAATAATTCTATTTCCTTAATGGTAACTTCTTTTTTAGGAAGCTCAACTAGTTTGTTTTCTCTTGCGTACTCATAAAGTTTTTTTCCTTTTACTTTTACGGCTGAATAGATAGGAACTTCTTGGAGATATGTTTTTTGAAAACTAGAAATAACTATATCAAGGTTGTCCAAATTTGGTAGTTCTTTAGTTTCTAAGATGTTTCCTGTTATGTCTAGTGTGTCTGTTTTTATTCCTAATTTTACTTTAGCAATATATTCTTTGTAGGTAGCGGTTAGTAGTTCAACTACTTTAGTTGCTTTTCCGATTGCGACCAATAAAACTCCTTCGGCTAAAGGATCAAGTGTTCCTGTATGGCCTACTTTTTTGATTCCAAATAAATGACTTATCTCATTGACAACATCAAAAGATGTCATATCTTTTTGTTTATTTACAAGGATAATTCCACTATAATTTGTAAGGTATTCTTCTAGTGTGTAATTTTTTTCAAAGATTATATTAGCAACAAATTTTCCGACATATCGAATGTGCCATGGTTCATAAGGATAGCCAGTTATGGATTCTTTATTTTCTGGATAACGAAGAATAAAGCCGTAATCTTTTAAATATTTATGAATCTTTCTAAAAAGCGGTTCTTGATCTTCATGAACTATATCAGAATCTAGATATTTACCATTTACTTGAACGGCTAGATCGATTGCTAAACCTGTGTGATGTTCACTTGTTCCGACAGGTGCAACAATCTTATCAGCATATTCTTTGCCGTACTTGTCAGCAAACTCTAGATGAAGTTCTTGTTGACGTTCAAAACTTCTATAGGCAGAATCTATTCCGATGAGGATGTTTTTTTCTTTTAAAAATTTTTGAAGTTCTAAAAAAGAATGATAAGTTTCTTCTTCAATTTTTGTATCTATTCCATTTACATCTTTTATATCAATAAGTTTAGCTCTTTTATAGTAAGATTCTTTTAATTTGTTTTGTTTGTTTACTAATAATGTTTTTGTCATTTACTCACCTTCTTTGGCCTTTTCATTATACTACTTTTTTAGGTTTTGTTTCAATATAAAAGATTATCATTTGAGTTAATAATCTTTATTTTTAATCAATTATGTATGGTGTACTGGATGCTCCGTCTCTGCCTGAGATTTCTGTGTTAGGTGCTAGGGAGATTGATGGACGAATTCCTGATTCATAATATGCGGTCGCTGTCCCTAATCGACCATCTTCTTGTATATGGTATAAATATGCTGCATATGTCTTCTATACTTTTACATTTTTAAAACCTCTTTCCTTTCATGTATAAAGTAATTAACTTTCTAGAAGTGACAAATATCGATAAAAAATAGATTGCTTTAGAGTAAGCAACCTATTTTTATTTTGTTTTAGTAGTTATATCTTCTATTTTTACATCAAAGGTTTCAAATATAGCAGCAGATGATGTTAGACTTTCTACTTTTGTTGAAGAACTTGGTTCAAGGGACGGAACTGTTATTTCTAAAGAGCCTAATTCATCATTATTACTGGCCAGAAAAGTAATTTTTAAAGTAGATTCAGGAGTTGTTTCGGTACTGATGTTATCTACTGTAACTTTGAAAGTGTAGTAATCTGCTTGTTTTGATAAAATAAAGTTTTTTAGACGATAATTATTTATTGTTCTTTGTTTATTAAATGATTCTTCAACGTTTGTAAGATCTCCATTGACAATTTCTTTTTTTGATTCTTTTTGAACTTCTTTTTCTTCTGCTTGGGAATTAGTTTGACTTGGCATTACTGTCATTATTATTCCTATTCCCATTAAGAGTATAGCTAGGGCGATTAATATAAGACTATATACTTTTCCTTTATTCATAGTGGCCTCCTTTATTCTATTTATAATTTTAGTATAAATTAGTTCTTTATTCAAGAAAAAACATCTCTTACTTGGAGATGTTTTAGAATAACGATAATTGGTTTGAATCAGGTAAATCTTTTAAGATACCCATTTCTTTCATTTTATCAATTAATGTTTGTGATACTTTTCCACGTTTTTGGACATCTTCAACACTTAGGAAAGTGCCGTTTTCTCTTTCACGGACAATGTTTTGAGCAACGGTATCTCCTAGACCTTCAATGGCATTAAATGGTGGATAAATCTCTGTATCACTAGTGGCTACCCAAACAGTGGCTTCACTTTTATATAAATCTATTGGTAAAAATTTAATGCCACGGGCAGTTGCTTCAAGAGCAATCTTTAAACTTTCAGCCTGTCCATTTTCTTTATTTGAGGCCTCAAATCCTTTTACTAAGATATCTTCTAGCCTTTGTTTTATGGCATCATAACCCTTAATCATACTGATAACATCAACGTCTGTTGCTTTAGATGAGTACCATGATGCGTAGAAGTATACTGGCATATGAACTTTATACCATGCAATTCTAAAAGCGCTTGTGACATATGCAGCAGCATGGGCTTTAGGGAACATGTACTTGATTTTAGCACAGGAATCAATAAACCAATCTGGAATGTTTGCGGCTTTCATTGTCTCAACATGTCCTTTCCAAGTTTCTGGATCTTTTGAGGCTTTTCCTTTACGAACAAACTCCATAATTTTGAAGGCTTTGATTGGGGCAACTCCACGATACATTAAGTAAACCATGATATCATCACGACATCCAATTGTTTCTTTAAAAGGAACTATGTTGTTTTTTATTAATTCTTGAGCATTACCTAACCATACATCAGTACCATGAGAAAGTCCAGAAATTTTAACTAATTCACCAAAGGTAGTTGGTTTAGTATCTTCTACTAATTTTATAGTAAACGGTGTTCCAAACTCTGGTATACCAAGGGTTCCAGTATTACACATAATTTGTTCGGTTGTGACACCTAAGGCTTCTGTGGATGTAAAAATTGACATTGTTGCCTTATCATCAAGTGGTACTTTCATAATATCAGTACCTGATTGAAGTTGAATAAGGCGTAATTGAGTTGGGTCTGAGTGACCTAAGATATCTAGTTTTAATAAACACTGATCAATTGAGTGGTAATCAAAGTGAGTTGTTCGCCACTCAGCAGTTGCGTCTTCTGCTGGGAATTGGTATGGAGTAAAGTCGGAGACTTCTTTGTAGTCAGGTACAACAACAATTCCTCCAGGGTGTTGACCAGTAGTTCTTTTTACTCCGGTACAACCAATGGCTAACCGTTCTATTTCAGCAGTACGCATATCACCTAACTCTTTATCCTCACAATAACCTTTAACAAAACCAAAGGCTGTTTTATCGGCAACAGTACCGATTGTTCCGGCACGGAAGACATTATCTTCTCCAAATAAAACCTTTGTATAAGCATGAGCACTGGCTTGATTTAAATCTGAGAAGTTAAGATCGATATCTGGTACTTTATCAGCATTAAATCCTAAGAAGGTTGCGAAAGGCATGTCTTGTCCATCTTTAATCATTGGAATATTGCAATGTGGACACATTTTATCTGGTAGATCAAATCCAGATGAGTAATCGGCTCCATATGATTTACCGTCTTCATCCTCAAAGATACTTATTTTACATTCAGGACAACGGTAGTGGGCTGATAATGGGTTAACTTCTGTGATACCCATCATTGTAGCAACGAAACTTGATCCTACAGAACCACGGGAACCAACTAAGTATCCTTCATCGTTAGAGTGCTTTACCAGACGTTGAGAAATTAAGTAGATTGGGTCGAAACCTCCTCCGATAATTCCTCCCATCGCCTTTTTAATGGCTTTTTCTAGCTCTTTTTCATCTAACTCTTCTTCAGATGTTTTTTTGACATAATCACGAACTAATTCTTTTACTTTGTCAAAGCCTTCCCAAATAATATCATGGGTTTGTTTAAAGGCTTGTTTAGTTAGTTCTTCTTCAGATAAGTTTTGTTCTTTTAAATTTTCTTTTACGGCTTTTAAAACAATATCTCCATAAAGTTCTGTTGCAATACGTTCTTCTATTGAATATGGTAGTGGTTCACCGTACCAGTCCTTGGCTTTAGTATAAACTAAGTCTGTAACTACACGAGGACAGTCTAAGTAACTTTGACCATCATCACTCTTAATACGTGGTGAGAATGGAATTCCTCCTGTATCAGGGATTACTTCAACTATTTCTACCATATCAGCAATCTTATTTGTATTTTCAATAACAATTCTGTAGACAAGTTCATCATCTTCTAGGAATTTAAAGTCATTTAACATTTCATCTGTTGTACGTAGGTGATTTGATGGGATTGATGTTATTCCAGAACGAGAAAGTGGATGTCTACCACCACCTGGCACTTTTTGATTGACAATAATTTCTCTATAGATTTTATCTTCTCTTTTTATGTGGTGAACATCACCTGTTGCGACGATAATCTTGCCGGCTTCTTCAGTGACACGAATAATTTTTTGTAAGTGAGCGGCAAGTTCTACTTCAGTTGCGAAGTCTCCTGATTGAACCATATGGTTGTAGCACTCAAGAGGTTGAACTTCAACATAATCATAGAATCTGATGATATTTGAAAGTTCATCTTCACTTTTTGATTTACCTTCTGTAAAGACTTCACTTTCATAGCAACCACTTCCGACAAGTAGTCCTTCTCGATGTTCTTCAATGACACTTCGTAAGATTCTTGGTGTTTTATATAAATATGTGGTGTTGGCTAGAGAAACTAGTTTAAACAAGTTTTTTAGACCGGCTTTATTTTGAACTAATAAATTTATATGATGAGCACGTCCATATTTATGGATTTCATCTTTTGAAACTAGGCTATCTAATTGATCCATTGTTTCAATATTACGATTTGATAGTTTTTTCATCATTTTATGGAAAACTAAAGCAGTTCCTTCAGCGTCGTAGTCTCCTCTATGGTGGGCTGATTCATCCCAAGGAACTTCATATCTTTTAACAAGAGCTGACAATGAATGTCTTGCATAAGTATTATCCATAGTGCGAGAAAGTTCTAAGGTGTCGATTACTGGATTTGTGAAAGTACCTAGGTTGTATTTTTTGTAGGCCATTTCTAGGAACGAAACATCAAATTTAGCGTTGTGAGCAACCATTGGACAGTCACCAAACCACTCAACGAAACGTTTGATAGCATTTTCTTCGTTATCTTTATCTTTTAGCATATCATCAGTAATGTTTGTAACATCAATAATTTTTTGAGGAAGTGGACGACCAGGATTAATTAATTCATCATACTTTTCAATTATTTCCCCATTACGTAATTTAACTGCTCCTACTTCAATTATTGAGTCGGCACCACCGGCATTAAATCCTGTTGTTTCAAAGTCGAAAACAACATAAGTTTGGTCAAGCATAACATCCTTGTTAGGACGAATAACAATATTAACACTGTCATCGATCATAACAAGTTCTGCACCATAGATAACTTTGAATGGTTCTTCTCCTTCTTTTAATCCTTTATTATATCCGGTTACGAGATTAAAGACATGGGGGAATCCTTGGACACCGTTGTGGTCAGTGATTGCGATTGCCTTATGTCCCCATTTCATGGCTTGTTTTACAATGGCCTCCTCATTTGAAACGCCATCCATTTGACTCATGACAGTGTGACAATGTAGTTCTACCCTTTTAGTTTCAGCAGTATCTTTAATACTTTCTTCGTTTTTTTCAACCTTTATAATATCTCTAGCATTTAGGACTAATTCTTTGGCAAATTGATCATTTTTTGTATACCCTCTGATTTTATACCAATTTCCGGTTTTTAATTCTTTACATAGACGAGAATATTCTTCATCATCTCTAACAAATACTTTACAGTAGATACTATCAGAGAAGTCTGTTACTTTAAGAGTTATTATTTTAAAATCAGTCTTTGATGATTCAAAATAGTCTGTTCCAAAAACTTGAGCCTCTATAACAACATTATTATCTTCACCGAGAAGTGTTTTTATTTTTATTGGATCTTCTTTTATACCTCTACCGATGATGCTATTTGGATCTTTTGGTTCACGACGATATTGTTTTTTCTCAGTAGATTCTTCTGATGGTTGTTCTTTCTTTTCAGAGAAAGATGGAATATTAACAGTTGCTTCATCAAGTTCATGTTTTATTTCTTCTAAGATGTTTTCTTCATGACGGATAATTATTTCAATATTATTGGTATAACCTAGTTGTTTATAAAAGTCTTTTATTTCTTCAGAGCATGATTCTAAACGATCTCTTTCAACTTCATTTGAAGTTACTAAAATTAGAGAGTTTTCCTCAATTCTCATACAATCTTCATATATTTCTAATACTTTTAATTTATCTTTTAGTTTCTTTAAAAGTAATGAATAGTAACTTAAATATATATCAATATTTGGTTGACGGATGTTATAAATTATTTTTATGTCTTGGGCTTTATCATCTAAAAACATCTTTTTATTTTCTAGTTCTTCTAGTATTTCTACGGGGAAAAGTTCATTTTTATCAATAAAAATATTCCAAAGTGTGCCTTGTTTATTAACAACAATTCTGGTCATTTTGGCATCAGAAAAATATTGATAATGTTCTTTATCAATATTTATTTTGTTTAATAATATTTCTATTTTACTATCCATAATTAATCCCCCTGTACTACTATTAAATTACTTCTATTTTTTCACTTCTTACTATATATCTTTTATTTCTATAACAAAAATCTATAAATTCACCAATATCCATTTTCTTTAGTTCTTTTTCATATGCCATACTATTAGCATCAAAAGCAATTTTATCCCTAGACATATAAGTTGTGAATTCATCTTTTGGTACGGCTAAATACATTAACCAATATGGATATATGCTTCTTTTAATATTTGATAGTGATGGTTGGCCACTGATATAGCAACTCTTTTTAGTAAGAATGGTTGCTAATTCATTTAAAACAGCAAGTTCAATGATTGAAGTTCCTATTTCAGATTTTGTTGTATCATATTTGATTTCTTCTTTGACAATAGCCATAATCATATCTACTATTATACGCATTGGATCTTTTTTATCAATCTTTTTTCCAACAATCAACGTACCAGTTTCTTCATTTTGATAATTAGTGTCAATAATATCTAATTCTTCGTTAACAACTAATATTGTATAAGGACGAATATCTTTTTTTAGAATATTTTTTATAAATGCATTAATAAGACGCTTGTTGCTATCCCATAATTTCATTATTTCTAAACGATATTTTTCAGCACTTTTCTTTAGTTTTTCAAATTCACGAGTTTCAATAACAATATTATAAATAGTATCATCATTAGGAATGAAGTTTTTGGCATCCCTAAGAATTAAATTTTTATCACGATATGTGTTATTATATTCATCCTTGTAATTTGCCCATAATTTTTGTTTTAAATTATATATTGGTTCTGAAATTGATGCTTGAAATAATAAATTCCAGATTAAGACATAGTTATTTACATAAAATTTTGTATCCATCGACTTACACCTTACTTCTTTATATATATTTATAATATCACAAAGAAAAAAAAGTTGGAATAAAATAACCAACTTTTCGTACATTTTAAATTAATTTCCAAATAAAGTAAAAGACTGCGGCAAGAATAATTAGAATAATTAAAAAGATTAATAGCTTCATACCAAATGACATCTTTTTATCTTTAAATTCATCATCAAAGTCAAAATCTTGATCTGATAGATCCATACTACGTGTATAGAAATCTTCATCTGCTGTTTCTGGTAAATTGTTTTTAGATGATGTTTCTGAAGAATTTTTTGTTGATTCAAGATTGTCAGAATTCTCATTTTTACTTAGTTTTTTTAATTCTTCTAAATCAAGAATTTCTCTAGATAAGGATAATTCTTGATCATCATCGTCTTTGTCTTCAGGTTCAGTTTCTTTTTCTTCTTTTTCTTCTTTAGAAATCTCAGTAGAATCTTTTTCTGGTTTATCTATTTTATCCATGATGCTTGTTGCCATAAGGTCACTTAAAAGACTGGATGCGGCTTGAATGTCACCGGCTAAAGTCTTAGAAGTAATAGTATCAATTAGTTCACGTAAGTCTTCATCATCAGGATGAATGACTTTGTCTTTTTTCTCTTGACGATACTTTTCTAACTCTTCTTTATTGAGACTGGCTAAGATGTTATAACTTGTGTTCTTTAATTTTCTTTTTTCTTCTAATTCATCTTTTTCTAAACGATTTTTTCTGGCTTCTTCTAAAACATTATTAATGTCATAAACCCTATTTTCACGATCATGGTACAAATTTTTAAACTCTTCTAATTCTTTTTTTACTCTAGGTGTTGGGACTACGTCTTGGTATTCTTTCATTTGATGATACCCTTCACGTGTTCGATAATTTTTAGTACTGCTTAAATCGATAGCGTTAGCATTTGTGACATCTGAAAAATTTGTATATCTAGTGTTGCTACCTATTGTCTCATATAACTCTTTATTTTGATTTGCTCTACTAACACGAGATTCTTCAGATAAGTCTTTATAGCGATCCATTCTTCTCATACTATTCACCTTCTCAAGTATAAGTTTATCATATGTAGTATAAAAACAAAAGAAGTTAAATGGTACTTTACGTCAAAGATAAAATTGGCTATAATTAAAATGAAAGGAAGGTTTTTATGAAAAAAGTTAAAGTTAATAGAGATGCTTGCATCGGATGTGGTGCTTGTGCAGCAATTTGTGATGCAGTATTTGAAATTGATGATGAGGGATTATCAAAAGTAAAAAAAGAAGAAGTCAAGGATGAAGAAAAGCAAGCAGTTCAGGATGCTAGTGAATCTTGTCCTACTGGTGCAATTGAAGTTAGTGAATAGTAAAAAAAGAGTTGGCTGACCAATTCTTTTTATTTTGTATTTTTAGTTATTTTCTCTTTGATTAGTTGTTTAAGTTGTTCCTCTTCTTTGGGATATGAATCATCTGGAAGAAGAAGTGTCTCAACTAAGGCCATACGAGTTCTGTGTACGGCACTACTTTTTTTCTGACGGTGGTAGATTTCATGATCTTGCCAAGAACCATATTTTGTTTTGATAAGAGATGACAGTAAAGTTAATAGTTCTCTTTTTTCTTGTAAAGGGATATTTGCTCCGGCTACTTCTTTTAATCTAATTAAGCAGTGTTGTATTTGGACATATTCAATCTGTCTTTTAACATTAGCATTTGTATCAGATATTAAGCATTTTTCGCCAACTATATCAGAACAGGTAAATATGTCTAGAAGATTTTTATTTAATTTTCTGGCATCTGTTAGAGTGGTATTGGCTAAATTCATATTATATGTATATAGTCTATCTGGGACTGTTGCGACTTGATTGGCCTCAACCGTAATTGGTACTGTGAAAGGATAATCTTCCCATTTTAGACCCTCAGGAAATTTTGAATTACCAATTAAATTTCTACTAAAAAGTTTATTTGTTACCCCAGGTGGTTCAATTATTAGAAAACTTTTATGTTCTCTTGGATCGATAAGCGGCGTTTTTTCATAGGCTGCTCTTTTTAAAAAAGATAAATCTAGTCCACAGAGTAATAGTTTTCTATTCGTTCTTACTAAGTCAGATGAAGTCTCGATGCTGATAGTTAACATCTTTTTATACATGGTTGGATTAATATAATCATCACTATCTACAAAACCAATATATTCACCAGTTGCGACTTCTAAGCCTAAATTTCTAGCAGTTCCGGCTCCAGCATTTTGTTTACTTTCAATTATTTTTATTTTTCTAGGACTTTTTTCTTGATAGGCTCTCATTATATCTAAACTGTTATCTTTAGAACAATCATCTATTAAAATTATTTCAATGTCGTCTAAGGTTTGTTGTAATAATGAATCAATACATTTACCTAAATATTTTTCGGTGTTGTAGACTGGAACAATAACACTAACTTTAGGCATAATAACGTCTCCTATCTATATTTGATTACTTTTGCTTTAAGCCATATACTTTCGCTACTTCTTTAGGAGTAAGTTTTCTGAATTCTCCTGATTGAAGATCTTTTAAATCAAAGAATGCTTCTTTTTCACGTTTAAGTTTGGCTACTTGGAAACCAACACTTTCAAACATTCTTTTTACTTGATGATTTTTACCTTCATGGATTGTTATTTGAACCATGCATGTATTTGTTTTAGAATCAACTTTTTTCAATTTAACACGAGTGGCTTTTACAAGTTCTCCATCTAAAGTTATACCATCTTTTAACTGATTGATTTGCTCTCCTTTAATTATTCCTTCTAATTTAGCCATATAAACTTTATCGATTTCGCTAGTTGGATGCATTAAAATGTTGGCAAACTCTCCATCATTTGTTAGTAATAGTACCCCTGTTGTATCATAATCTAAGCGTCCTACTGGATAAATTCTTGCATTAGTTGGAATTAAATCAACTACTGTTTTACGATTTTTATCATCTGAGGTTGTTGTTACGACACCACGTGGCTTATTTAATAAATAATATTCTTTCTTTTCTTTTTCTATGATTTGATCATTTACTTCGATGCGATCTTTTTCAGATACTTTTGTTCCTAACTCAGTTACTACAGTGCCATTTACTTTTACTTGGCCTGATGTAATTAGTTCTTCTGCTTTTCTTCTTGAAGTTATTCCTGCTTGGGCAATTACTTTTTGTAAACGTTCCATATTTTCACCTCTTTTATCATTTTATATATTGAATAGCATATTCACCATTGAAAGTAGTTGGTGAAGTCATACTATCAAATACATCTTTTGCTCCTTGTTTAAATTTTGTTGGTCTTTCGCCTTTACGTAAGGCTATGACAATATCATGATATGTAGTTGGCGTCGTCGGAAAAACCAGTTGTTCTAGTGTGAATAAATTGTGCATATATGCCTGTACTACATTATCTATCTTACCATATATTTTATAAAATCTCATTAAATTAAAACATTTCAAGTCAACTGGGTATTATCCAATACGACATTATCTATGTCACAAAACATAACTTTTCTGGACTTAGGTTTACTAAGACATTATCACTTTTTATATCACTATAAGTAACATCTTTACTATCAAAATATTCTAGGATATCTTTTGCTTAAGTGTTGTAATTATTTCTTTGCGACTTAAGGCAGCATTATCAGCAAGAGTTTGCAACAATATAAAACTTGGGTCATAAGTCATTTCATAACCAATAAGTCTTCCATCTAAACTTATAGTGCTTACTGGCTTGAGACTATACTCAAGAGATTTTTGGTATAGGGCTCTTAGTTTATTAAGTTTATTTTCTGACATTTCTGTTATCGCACTGCTTGGAGGAGGTTGCGTGAAGATTTTATATAGGGTGTAATTACTATCTTGTGGACGACAAATAATAGATTCTCCACCTTTAGAAAATCTTCTATTTTGAATTAAATCCGTACACAATTGTGGTGTTAGTTCAATATTTGGTAGATTTTTCATACTCTCCCTCACTCCTGAGGACTAATTATACCAAAAGAATGGGAATTGACAATTTAATGTTATCGATCTTTTCTTAAATACTTGACTAAATATTCTCCTGTGAAGGAATGTGGTGTAATCATCGAATCAATAATATTTTCAGCAGGAGAAGCAAAACAGTCTTCAATATCCTCCTCACAAAAGAAGGGATATTCTATTCCGAGAGTTGATAGAGTCATGCCATTATGCATATAGGCATCTGTTTTGGTAGTTATGCCACATTCATTGACATAGGTTGCTAAAGAGCCAGTTCTACTAATTAAATCAATTGGATAGTCTTCTAACTGAATGTTATCCATATCGCAGAATTTGAATTCTCCTGTTGTGGGATTATATAAAATATTACGATAAGCAATATCACCATAAACAATATTTTTACTGGCAAAATATTCTAAGATGTCTTTGGTCTCTTCTAAGAAACGAATTCTTATATCCTTTGGAAAAGAAGATGGGCAGAATCTAGTATCATTTTTATCAAAAGTCATTTCATAGCCGATAAGTTCACCTTTTTGACTAAGAGTTCCAACTGGAATAGTACTATGTTCTAAAGAAAGTTCGTGTAATCTTTTTATTTTTTGAAATTTATTTTCAGACATTTTCCCTACTTTTTTACCATTTCTAAATATTTTATATAGTGTATGAGGATTATCTGTTCTACAAATAATAGATTCTCCACCATAATTGTAGTATGCGGAAGTTAAGATGTTTCTTACTTCTTTTTTTGAAAGGTTCGTGTTTGGTATGTTAGTCATTTTATCACCTCATTTTTTTACGTATTGAATTAAGTATTCTCCTTGAAATGATTCGGCGCGGACCATTTGTTGCATTATTCTATAAGCCTGCTTTTGGTAGTGTTTAGGACGGTTACCAGCACTTAGAGTGTATAAGATACTTTGAAATGTTTTTTCTTTATATGAAAGTTGCTCTAGCGTTAAAAGATTATGCATGTAAGCATCTGATGTATCATCAATTGCTCCATGTTCTGCTTTAAAACAGGAAAGATCATATCCTACTAAATCGATTGGGTATTGACCTAATTGGATATTGTCCATATCACAAAATTTAACTGCTTTGGTACGACGATTTACAAGAATGTTGTTGGCTTTTATATCACCATAGATAATATCTTTAGAGGCATAATATTCAAGGATGTTTCTTGCTTGACGCAAATAAGTAATTAGTTCTTGTCGGTGAAGATTTGGAGTCATTACTTCATCTTCAACATCATAAGTCATTTCATAGCCAATAAGTTCATCATCTAAACTGATAATGCTTAATGGTTGAACGCTATGGTCTAAAGGTTGATTAAATTGATGAAGTATTTTCTGATATTTGTTATCTGACATAACTCTTGGTTGTTTTTTCTTTTCATCATAAAAGATTTTATATAACGTATCAGGACGGGGTCCTTTACAGATTACGGCCTCTCCACCATCTTTAAAATAGCCAGCATACCTTAGAATTTGAAAATCTTCCATTGTAATTTTAATATTGGGCATAGTTTTCACTAACATCACCTACTTTTTAATAGATTTAAATTATCTGTTGTCTAAAATTCATATTATCTATATTACAAAAATGCTTTTTTATTTTGAAAGTTATTAGATTGTTAGTTTGAGACGTGTTGTGTTATAACTGTGGATTGAAAGTTTTTATTTGGATGTTTTTTCTACTCGTTGAGTAATATATCACAATTTTTTTATTTAAACAATACGAGTAAATTAATGGATTATTTTTTTACATATTGAAGAATTGTTTGGCCAGTAAACTCTTTTGGAGTTGTCATTGAATGAAGGATACTAGCGGCTTTTTCATCAAAGTTGCTTGGAACTATTCCTTTGCAAACCATTTTCATTATTTCATTGTATTCTTCATCAGGATAAGCCAATTGTTCAAGTGTAAGTAAATTAAACATAAAGATGTCGGCCGTTTCATCGATTGAGCCACGTTTTTCGAGATATTCGGCTAAAACATCAGTCATTACATCAATAGGATAAGCTCCTAATTTAATATTATCCATGTCACAAAATCTAATTGTTTTGCGAATAGGATTTATCAAAATATTATCGCCTCGAACATCACCGTAGGTTATACCAAGTGTTTTATAGTAAGCAAGAGTGTTTTTTATTTGATGGAGATAGACTAATTTGTCATCTTTGGAAAGAAGACTATCCGCTAATGTATATTCTTCTCGATCACAAGTCATCTCATAGCCAACGAATTGGTCAGTTACTTCGAGTATACTTACTGGTCTAACGCTATATAAAAGTTCTGGTAAATCATATAGACTCTCGATTTTGGCCCTTTTATTAGGATAGGCTAAATCTCTTTGTTGTTCGTTTGAATAGTCAAAGATTTTATATAGTGTATTTGGGTTATCACTGTCACAAATTAGTGATTCTCCACCGTAATCAACTATATTATGCGCTAGTAGATTTTCGTATTCTTCCCTTGTTAATTTTGTAGTAGGTATTTTAGCCATTATAACAACTCCTCATTAGTTGCTGATTATACTACAAATTTGTCTTTTTAGCAAACAAAAAGACGTTTACACGCCTTTAGTTTTCATAATTTAAGACTTTTAATTCTTCTAAAACGAACTTTCCATCTTTTCTAATTAGGACATCATCAAAGTAGATTTCTCCCCCACCAAAGTCTTCTCTTTGGATTAAAACCATATCCCAGTGAATGCTTGAAACATTTCCATTATCACAGTCCGCATAACATCTACCTGGAGTAAAATGTAGACTACCTAGAATTTTCTCATCATATAAAATGTCTCCCATAGGATATAGTATTTTAGGATTAAAACCTAAAGAGAATTCGCCAACATATCTGGCACCTTCATCAGTATCAAAGATTTCATTTAACTTTTCGTTGTCTTCATCACAAGTGGCTTTAATGATTTTACCATTTTCAAAAGTTAAAGAAACATGATTATAGACATTTCCTTGATATGGACTTGGGGTATTATAAGTTATAGTTCCATTGACGCTTTCTTTAATTGGAGCAGAATAAAGCTCTCCGTCAGGGATGTTTTTTTCTCCGCAACATGGAATAGCTGGCATTCCTTTAATTGAGAAAGTTAAATCTGTTCCAGGAGAGATAATTCTAACCTTATCTGTTCTTTCCATAAGTTCTTTTAATGGGGCAATGTCGTTATTCATCTTTTGGTAGTCTACTGTCATTACGTCAAGAGCAAACTCGTTGAAATCTGCTGTTGTCATTTTGGCTTTGTAGGCATCTAAATCTGTGGGATAATTTAGAAGTACCCAATCACGTTCATTGATTCTAATATCGTCAAGTTCTTGTGTCATTGATCCAAGTTTTCTAGTCATTTCTTTAGGGACATTTTTACTTTCATAGTCATTGAATGAGGATCTTATTTGTATAAAAGCATCATAATTTTCGACTTCAAACTTTCTAAGGTTCTTTAAGTGTTCTAGTCTAGCATCAGTATTTTTTTCGGCTAGACGAGCGTTTAGTCTAGGATCATACATATTTAATGACATGACTGCTCCTACTTTTTGTGCTTCTTTAATTAACTCTTCGACTAGAGGAGTTGCCTCTTGAGTAAAATTAACAATAACTTTACTATTTTCTTTTAAATGGAGAGAATAATTTACCATTGTATGGGCTAATGTATTTAATTTTTTTGTATCCATATTTTCACCTAATCTTTCTAATTTCATAAATTACTATAAAGGAGTTGAATGTTAATGTATCCTTCTAGTTATATTATACCAAATAATTCCACTACTATGTACAGAAATACAAGTGGTTTACAATCTAGTAACTATGCTTATAGTTCTTATCAAAATCCTGATGATGAGAGATTTTTCCTTGCGCCACTTGTAGTAGGTGGCCTTGCAGGAACTGCTTTAGGCTTTGGTATTGCGAACAATAACCAACTTAATAGACCACAATGTTGTGGCTGGCAAATGATGCCTTATTATTTCCCACCACAACAACAATATACTAATTTCAGTAACACTAATAGTTTCTTTTATTAAAGTCTTCGGACTTTTTTCTTTTAGGAAGAAGGACTGATATTTCTGTACCTTGATTTTCTTTTGACTGAATTTTTAAAGTTCCTTGATGAAGTTCAATTACTTCTTTAGAATATGCAAGTCCTAAGCCTGTACCATTTGATTTAGTTGTGAAAAAGACTTCTGAGACTTTCGCAAGGGTTTCTTTGGACATACCTATGCCATTGTCTTTTACTTTAATGGTTATCTTCTTTTTACTTTCCTTTATAGTAACAACTACTTCAAGTGATATTTCTTCTTGTTTGGCCTCAATGGTATTTTTTAAAAGATTAATGAAGACTTGTTTTAATTTATTATAATCACCTTCTAAATATACTTCTTCTGGTTTTATAATTGTTAGTTTTGCTTTATTTGACTTAAATATTGGTTCTAGTAATTCTTCAATATCTTCAAAAAGATATGATAGGTCCATCTCTTCAGAGTTAATGCTTTTTAGTTTTCCGTATGATGAAAATTCATCAATAATGGTTTTAGAACGAGTGATTTCACCTTTAATTATGTTTAGATATTTAAATGTCTTTTTATAATCTTGTTCATCAATCATTTCTAAGTATCCTTGACATACAGCGATAGGATTTTTTAGTTCATGAGTTAGTTTAGAAATTGAGGAACGAAGTAGTTTTTCGTGTTCTAACTCGTGGAGAAGATTACTTAATTCGATACTTTGATTACCTTTTCTTAGGAGAATGATTATTAAAAGATTGAAGATAATGAATAATAAGATGATTGGGAAAACTTTAATGATACTTTGATTAAGAATTAGTAAGAATAAACATTCTAGGAGTGTATACATGATTAGTTTTTTAGTAAAATTGTTTTTTAGAATTTTATTGACTAGTAGATATATAATATATTTTATTATAATTACTAGTAGATTGACATTGACAGAATAACCTAAAATTAAGACCATAATTATGTATAGAAAAATTTTATCTTTATATAGGGCGATGATTAGTGGGATAGATATAAGTGTTAGTATTAAAATGTTTTGGTCTGAATAACGAAGCATTAAAAGAAGTGATGTGAGTAAGGTAAATTCTAGGAAGATTGACTTTTCTTCTATTTCAATAGTTTTGATGTAGGTTATATAGTTTAGATAAAGACTTATGGGAAAAAACAGACAGATACTACAGATAATTAGATTATTTAATGTTATCATTTAATCACCATGACTAGTGTATTAAATTTAGGTGTCGTTTTCTGTCGAAAAAAGAAAAATAATGGCAATTATTGTCATTATTTTATTTCGTCTATATATTTTTTTAGTTGTTTTGATTCAGAGCCAAGAATTATTTTTAATTGATTATCTATTTCTACGATACCTTTGGCTCCTAATTTTTGAATTCCTTCTTTGTTGGCTTTAGAAACATCTTTTAGTGTTACTTTAAATCTAGAAAGATTTATTTCTGTATTAATGATGTTATCTTTTCCACCTAAGTATTCAACTAATTTATTGAAATCTAGTCCTACATCTTTCTTTGTTGCTTTTAAAAATGCAAGTAAGATTATCAATAAAAGAACAGCTATTATTATATATTTAACCATTATTATCACCAAAATAATTATATAATATTTTTTTTGAAAAAGAAAGGGTCAATTATTGAAAGCGATAAAGAAAAAGAAGCCTTATGCAGCCTCTTTCTCAAATTTCTTTTTATATATTTCGTATCCACCATTTAGGATTGTTGATAATTCTTTTTGAGCATCTGTTTCATATCCCATGTAGCAGATTTTTTCTAT
>CAYXZZ010000022.1:0-22091 GCA_964470055.1 uncultured Mycoplasma sp. | reverse complement strand
TTAAGCCTATGGAGAACAGGGAATGCTCTGTCTCAGAAGTAGGAATATTGGGAGGCAACGACCAATGCGACAAAATTTATTTTGTCTTTTGTTCATATGTGATATAATTTCATTATACAGAATTAAACTATGGGGAGGACTGTATGGAGAGTAGTACGAGTTATAAAAATATTTTTGTTGGAGGAGTTGCGAGAAGTGGGAAAAGTACTTTAGCTAAAAGACTTGGCAAACAACATGAATATAATCATTTTCCTTTGGATTATGTTACTTCATCATTAAAAAATAATTTTCCAGAAACTGGAATAAGTAGTAGTGTAGTTATTGGTGATAGTAGTGAAAAGTTAGCATTACTTTTATCGACTGTAGTAAGAATTATTGAGAATAAGGATGAAAAGTTTATTATTGATTCGGCACATATTATGCCAAAGGACATTGCGCCATATTTGGATAAGAGTAAGTGGGATATATATTTTATTGGATATCCTAATGTGTCTAAGTTTACAAAGTTTTCAACAATTAGAAAGTATGATGATCATACTGATTGGACGTCTAGACGTAGCGATGAAGAGTTGCTTTCAATTATTGAAAAATTGATAGAAATTAGTAAAAAGATTCAGAGTCAATGCGAGGAATTAGGTATTACTTTTATTGATACGAGTTCTGATATGATTGAGGTTATTGATGCGTTTTTTGGAACAGATGTAATTTAAAATAAATTAGGTTTAATATATGATTATGGAAAGGTTAGTTATGAATAAGAAGATTTTTATTTATGATTTTGATGGAACTTTAACCCCATATCCAATTACGAAAGTTGGGGTATTGGAGGAATGCGGTTTTGAGGGTGGGATGATGAGCCCTAAATTTATGGCAATGGTTAGAGAAAGAAGATTGACTAGGAACTTAGATTTATATAGTGCGTGTTATCAAACGTTACTTGAAGTATTGAAAGAAAATAATATTAAAACTACATATGAGAATTTTGGGATTGGTTCAAAGGATTTAGAATATAATCCGGGAGTTGAAAGATTTTTAGATAAAATTACTGCTTTAGGGGTTGATAATTATTTGGTAAGCTCTAGTGCTAAGCCTTTTTTAGAACAAACAAATGTAGCAAAGTATTTTAAAGATATTTATGCAACGACATTTAAATATGATGAAAATGGTGAGGCTGTTTTACCTGAATTTTTAATGAGTGATAAGCGAAAAGTAGAAATTATTAAGAAGATTCTTGATAAAAAAGGGTATAGCGAAGATGATTGTAGGGATTTGGTTTATGTGGGTGATGGACTTACTGATTTGTATGCGATGGAATATATTAAAAATAATGGGGGTACAACAATATTTGTCTATTTGGATGAGGAAAATGATTCATATAAGTCGGCTAAAGAAATTGATGTAGTCAGTTATTTTGCGAAAGCAGATTATACTGCTGGTAGTGAATTATATAATTATATTATGGGATTGGTTGACTAAAAAAATTGATATATTTTGAATAAAAGGGTGAAAAATATGGTGAAAAGTTTTAAAAAAAGAGATGGCGGGTTTGGTAAATTTATATTGACACTTGTTTTTACGGTTTTATTAGTGGTTACTTTTGGATATGTTTATGCTTTAAAAGAAGAAATTGATGATCTTAAGGCCGATTTTAAAGAAATAAAGGAGAGTAATACTGATGTTAAACAGGAAAACAACACAAATGATGAGTGCTTATGTTTGGATGGTAAGTATTATGGTGAGTTATCTAATGGACTAATAAATATGAAACAGACTTATATTTTTAAGAAAGATGGTTCTTATTTGACATATGTAGAAAATGGTGGAGGAACAGGTGGATATTATAAAATAGTTGATGGTTATATTTATTTTAATCAAAGACCTGAATTGGGTCCTAGTAATGAGATATATAATTATTATTTTACGCTTGCTGATGATTGTAAGAGTATAGTGGCTTATTATGAAGAAGTGACATATACACTTAATTTAGTAGAGTAATTGTTTTGAAAAGTATTTAACAATGGTTGGATACTTTTTTTAATTTTTCTTTATTTTTTCACAATAATTTCATATTGATGAACTATATTTAATAGCGTGAAAGGAAGATGAAAATGTATATATTAAAAAATGCAGTGATTTCTATTTGGAGAAATAAAGGTAGAAATTTACTTATAGGAGTTATTATTTTAGTAATCGCATGTGCAGCATCTGTTACACTAGCAATAAATAATTCTTCGACTAGTTTGATTGAATCTTATGAGGATAAATATGAGGTTCAAGCAACGCTTGGGGTTAATAGGTCTAATATGATTGGAAGTTTTAATCCTGAAGATAAAGAATCATCTAAGGATAGTATGAAAGAAATGTTTTCTGCGGCTAGTGAAATTAGTATAGAAGACATTGAGGAATATGCTGATAGTAAATATGTTACAAATTATTATTATACTATTAGTACCGGAGTTAATTCTGATGATATAGAAGCGGCTTCTTCTGAAAATAGTACGGATGAATCAAGTGGTAAAGAAATGCCTGGAGGTTCTATGGGAGGCCGTGGTGGTATGGGAGGAGGAAGTTTCACTAATGCAACTACAGGAGACTTTACGATTAAAGGATATTCATCAATAGAAGCAATGAATGAATTTATTGAAGGAAAATATAAAATAAGCGATGGAGAAGTTTTTGATGACTTTGAAGTATATAACTGTATTATTAATAGTGAACTTGCGACATTAAATGACATTAGTGTAGGAGATACTATTGAGATAATTGATGCGGAAAATGAGGATTATACTTATGAGTTAACTGTTACTGGTATTTTTGAAGAATCTTCAGAAAATAGTAATATGATGTCAATGTTTAGTGATTCAGTTAATACAATTATTACTAATACTAATGTATTAAAAGATATGATGGATGAAAATGATGATTTAGAAGTAACAACTAGTCCGACTTTTGTACTTACAAGTAGTGATGATGTTGGGGCATTTAGTGAAGAGTTAACTGAAAAAGGAATGAGTGAATACCTAACTGTTGAAACGAATTTAGATGAGGTTGAAAATGCAACTAGTACAATTTCTAATGTTAAGAGTTTTGCGGTTACATTCCTAGTTATTACTTTAATTATTGGTACAGTTGTATTACTTGTAATTAATATGATTAATATTAGAGAAAGAAAATATGAAATTGGTGTTTTAAGAACAATTGGGATGAAAAAGAGTGTTGTATCACTTCAATTTTTATCAGAGTTAATAATTGTTGCCTTTGTATTCTTAATCTTAGGTGCGGGAATTGGTTCTATAATTAGTGTTCCAGTTTCTAATAGTTTACTTGAAAGTGAAATAAGTTCGAGTCAGGAAGAAATGAGCAATATCAAAGGAAACTTCGGGTTTGATAAAGGTGATATGGGAGGATCAGGAGATGTTCCAAGTGATATCCCTAGTGATAGTGGTAAAGGTGGAAAAGACATTGGAAGTATTGAAAAGTTCAATGGAGTTACAACGGTTCAAGCATTTGATAGTATTGATGCTGTAGTTGATTTTAAAGTATTAGGGCAATTACTTGGACTTGGTATGTTAATAACTATAATTAGTGGAATAAGTACAATGATTAGTATTCAAAGATTTTCACCACTTACAATATTAAAGGAGAGATCATAATGAGTAAGGATATTATTTTGAAGATTGATAATGTATCTTATAGATATCAAGACGCTGAAAAGGATGACTATGTATTAAAAGATATTTCTTTTGATTTTGAAAGGGGAAAAGTCTATGCAATTAGAGGAAAGAGTGGTAGTGGAAAGACCACACTTCTTTCTCTAATTAGTGGTCTTGAAAAAGATTATGAGGGTTCTATTACTTTTGATGGAAAAGAACTTCGAAAAATTGATTTAGATCTTTATAGAAGTCGTGATATTGGGATAGTTTTTCAAAGTTATAATTTACTTCCACATATGTCAGCAATGGAAAATATAATTTTATCAATGGATATTAGTAAAGTTAATGTTTTGGATAAGAAGAAACGAGCTGTTGAGTTAATGGAAAGTGTTGGGCTTGAAGAAACTCAAAAGGATAGAAGAGTTTTAAGGTTATCAGGTGGAGAGCAACAGCGTGTTGCGATTGCGAGAAGTTTATCTTATGATCCAGGTATGATCTTAGCGGATGAGCCAACGGGTAACCTAGATAAAGAAACTGAAAACGAGATTTTAAAGATATTTAAAAATCTTGCGAAGAAAGAAAATAAATGTGTTGTGATTGTGACACATTCAGAAAATGTATGTAAACAGGCAGATATTGTTTATGAATTGAAGAAAAATAAAAAGAAATAGGCAAAAGATTTGAAGATGTTGTAATTCGTGAAGTAAAAATGGTAATGTAGTGATTAATAATACAGCCTTTTATTTAGTTCATAATTATAGTAGTGAATTAAAGTGAGATAGTGAATCTAAAGAAATGAAATTCTTTTCACTAGATAATTTACCAGAAAACTTGCATGATCCTGATTTGATGGAAGAATATAAAAGTTATGTAAAAAGAAAAACAGTTAATTGACAACGTAATATAAAAGTAGTCACAGAAAAAGATGCGTGCTACTTTTTTTGCTTGCATGAAGATTTTCAGTTGAAGTGTAGAAATTTTTTATTTTATTAATGAATGGTACATTTTAAGATGTTTGATGTGTTAAAGAAAATATTGTTTGTGAAATATTATTTTTTAGTAGATATATTGATAAATTTGTTGGTAATGGTTGAAATGTTGCATGAAAAAGTTTATAATCAATTTATACGAAGGATGGTAGTACAATGAAAAAAAGAAGTGTTTTTGTAATTATTGCGGTAATTACTTTATTAATAATAACTGGTTGCAGTTTTGAAGAGAAAGAAATTATTTCTGATGCGATGAAGTTTAAGGAAGAATATGAAAGTATTAATGGAAATATTGTTGAAGGTACTGACTATAAGGTGAGAAGTTTAGATATTTCTGATGATAATCCTTTTGTTTATGCTAGTGCTAATGATATTATTACTATGATGGATAATGGAGAGACTTTTGTTGTCTATTTTGGTTTTGCTAGTTGTCCATGGTGTAGAAGTGTTTTACCGACGCTAATTGATGTTGCAGAAGAACTTGGGTTAGAAAAAGTTTACTATGTGGATGTTAAAGAAATTCGTGATGTTTTAGAAGTTGATGAGAATGGTAATGTCGTTACTACTAAAGAGGGAAGCGAAGGATATATTGGATTACTTGCAAGACTTGAAGATGTATTAGAAGATTATACATTGGAGTATGATGGGAAAAAAATTGATACAGAAGAAAAAAGAATTTATGCACCTAATGTAGTATCTGTTGTGAATGGTACTGCAAAGGAGTTAGAAACAGGAATTAGTGAATTACAAGAAAATCCGTTTGGTGAATTGACTGATGAAATGATTGATGAAACATATAATAAATTTAAATGTTCCATTAAATGTGTTTTAGAAAATAAGAATACTTGTTCATCTAAACATGCTTGTTAAAGACTTAGTTAGTCTTTTTCTTTTAGGATAGAGTAATGATAATATGAGACTTACTGATGTACAAAGAAAGTTTATTGATAATAAACTTGAGGAGTTAAATAGATCTAAATTTAGGAGGAGTTTTTGTTTACGAAAAAAGGAGATTGAATATATTAATAATAAGGGTATGGATTTGATTTATGAGCATGCTTTAACTTTTGTTGAGACAAGGCTTGCACCAGCTTTGATTATAAATGATGGGAAACAAACGCCGATGAAGGGACATCCGGTTTTTATTGCGCAGCATGCAACTGCAACTTGTTGCCGGGGATGTTTAGAAAAGTGGCATCATATTTCAAAAGGAAGAGAACTTTCTGATAAGGAAATTAGATTTGTTGTGGCTCTTATTATTTGTTGGATTGAAAAAATGTGAAAGGATGAATGTAGATGGCAGTAAAAAAATGCACACGATGTGGTGGCAAAATAGATAGTGAGACATTAAAATGTTCTAAGTGCAAGAAGAAACCGGATACAGATAAGAAAAACGGGGTTTTTAGAAATAATCTGATGTTTTGGATGCCTAGGATTTTGTATATTCTAATTCAAGGTTTTATATGCTTTTTAGCTGTTTTTTTGAGCGGAGAGTTGTTGTATTCTGGAGATATTAATCACTTGTTTTTGATTATGGGTGTATGTGCTGTTGGGATTATAAATGCTTTTATAATGATTAGAGTTTTGTTTCTTCAGAAAAGTAAGAGGTTTATTAATATTTTACTATTGATGATATCAATTTTTACTTTGGTAGTTGACATAATTTATTTTGGGAAGAATATTAATGCAGTTAGGTTTGAAAATAGCAGTGAGCTAGTGCTGTTAAATGAGAAATATAGTTTGAATAATGCTAAGATTATTAAGGAAAAAATAGAAGAGATTTTTGAGTATGATTTTGAAGAAATTTCATCACGCGATGTTGTAATTGGAAGTTTTTACGAAGATGAAGACGTTTATGTTTTATATTTGGATGATTCTTATGGAAATTATCGGTTAAAGTTTTATTTAAAAATGACGGATAATAATATTGATGATGTGTATTGGGTATATGATGATGCAAAATTTTATTTAGTTAAAGATGGTAGTAAAACTGATAATTTTGAGTATTATTATGCTATGAGTATTTTAAATGGAACTAGAGAAAGTGAAATTCATGGTTTAGCAACTATTGAAAATGACGTTGAAACGTATATAAAAAATGGACTTGATGATTCGGCAAATGCAATTTTTACATATGATGAATTAAAATATGATAAAGATTCTAATACTTTTTATTTTAGTTGTCATGTTCATAGTATGAATTATTATGGTAATGGGTATGATGAGAGTTATAAGGTTTTATTTGCTAGAATGGATGAGGTGAATAAAAAGAAAGTTTGGTATTATGGAGACTCTTCATTTGACTATGTTAGTTGGTGTATAGAAAATAAATAGACTTATGATAAGTCTTTTATTTTGGATGAGTTTTGTGATAAAATGATTATAGGATAGGTGGAGATGTTAGTGAGAAGAAAAAAACATGATTTTAAACGTATATTTATATTAATTGTGGTTTTATTGTTTGGCTTTTTTTACACAAACTTTGATGGAGAAAGTGTTAGTTCAAATGATGGTGATGGAGTTAGTCAAATAGTTGAAAACATTACTGATTCTGTAAAAGTGGCAACGGAAGGTAATTTGAATATTTATTATTTTGATGTTGGACAAGGAGATGCAATATTACTTGAGAATAATGAACAATATATGATGATTGATGCTGGAAATAATGCTGATGGGAAACTATTAGCAAATTACATGAAGCAACTTGGCGTTACAAAACTTGAGTATTTGATTGCAACTCATGCACACGAAGATCATATTGGGGGAATGGATGATATAATTAATAGTTTTGAAATAGGAACATTTTATATGCCGGAAGTTGTGACGACGACAAAAACTTTTGAAGAAGTTATTACGGCTCTTGAAAATAGGCAGATTGCTTTTCAAACTCCAGAAATAGGTGATATTTTTGTTTTTGGTGGAGTGAAATTTGAAGTGTTATATTTTAGTAATGATGCAAGTGATTTAAATGATACTTCTATTTGTGTTAGAGGTTTATATGGCAATAACTCATTTTTGTTTATGGGAGATGCATCTAGTGATGTTGAGGAAAAGATATTAACTAGTAATATTGACAGCGATGTTTTAAAGGTAGGACATCATGGTTCTAGATATTCAACATCAGTTAACTTTTTAAATAAGGTCACTCCAAAGTATGCAATTATTTCGGTTGGTGAGGAGAATTCGTATAACCATCCACATAGTCCGACTTTGACTAAATTGAATGATATTGGAGCGAAAGTTTATCGAACTGATGAAAATGGAACGATTGTTGTTTCAAGTGATGGGGATAATATTACGGTTAAAACGATAGAAGTTGAAGTTAATGGATAGGTGATTTAATGCGATTTGTAGTTGATAGAATTGAAGAAAAAATAGTTATTTTAGAAAGCTTGGAGACTAGAGACATTATAGAAGCAGAAAAAGATGCACTTCCTAAGGAAGTACATGAAGGTAGTGTCTTGGTTTATGAGAATGAAGAATTTAAGATGGATGAGGAAGCAGAGAAGAAAAGACGTGAAGATTTAATGACACGATTAGAACGTTTGAAAGGACTTAAAAAGTAGAGGTTTTATGGAAAGATTAGAAAAATTTACTGGGGAAGATATTTATGGTAAGGAATTAGTTGGCGCAGTAGTAGAGGGCTATTATGATTATTTTGAAATAGATAGTGCTGTTTTGGATAAATGTGATTTTTCAAAAGGTAGTTTTCAAGGGATTGATATTAGCAATACAAAAATTAAGTTTAGTAATTTTTCTAATATTGATTTATCGAGTAGATCCTATAAACGAGTTGAATTTAAAGAATGTAATTTAGTGGGGGTAGATTTTAATACTTCATTTTTTGAGAACGTGGTTTTTGAAAATTGTAATTTGAGTTATGGTAATTTTTCAGGGTGTAATTTTAAATGTGTTAAGTTTTCAAATTGTAGACTTGATGATGTTAGTTTTAATGAATTAAAATGGAAAGCGTTAGAAATTAATGAATGTTCTTTACATAGCACAGAGTTTTTTCATATGAAGTTGAAGGATTTAGATCTTAGTGATTGTGATATTAAAGATTTAAGAGTTCCGATTGATGCGTTACAGGGACTAATTGTTAGTTATGACCAAGCCATTGGTTTATCATTGTTACTTGGTATTAAAATTAAATAAGTTTAATTTGAAAATAATTAGATAATATGATATACCTATGAATAGAGAAAGTAGAGGGGAATTAAATGAAAGAAAAGAAACCTAAAAGTACAATAGTGGTTTTAGCAACAATGATTTTTTTGGCAATGTTTATTGTATTGCCACCGTTATTTAGAATTTATTTTCCGAAGGAGGAAATTGTAGAAGAAAAGGATGCTGTTTTGTCAACTTTATCTTGTGAAAGAGTGTCACCGACAGAGGCACTTAAAATTACTATGAAAATTTTATATGAAGATTCTGTTCCAGTTAACAATACAATCACTTATATTTCTTATGCACCTACTCCGGAAGAGATTGTGAATGATCCAGGAAGTATGACTGATATGACTGCTCAGGCAGAAATTAATTATTTTAAGAGTATTGCGGATATTGAGATAACAGAAAATGTTAGTCAAACTATAGTTATTATTACTGATGAAGATGTTTCAAATAATCCTGAACAAATTCAATTAACGAATTATTTAGCGGATAGTGATGTTATGACATCTAATTTTGAAGCACAAGGATATATTTGTACTATGACTGATTACTAGGATAATTAATTTCTTTATAGATATCTTTAGTATGAACAATATTAGATGGGTATATTTTTAAAGTAGTGGTTATTTCTTTTGATGTTGGGGTGTTCGTGATAAGAGACTTTACTTTATTTAGGTAAAGTTTCTTTTTCGTTTGGGTGGTTAGTTTAGTATAGGCTTTTTCGAGACTAGTGGAAGAGGATTTGTAATATTTGTATTCGTAATCAATTCCTTGATCGGCTTTAATGGGAATTATTTCTTTTAGAATTATGGTGTAGTGATTATTTTTTTCTTCAATAGCAATTTCTTCGATAATGGCAAGATTGTTTAATTCGACGTAAGAAGGTATTTTTACTAGAGATAGTTCTAAAACGATTAATATTATAAGTAAGTATTTTTTCATAGATATTTTCCTCGATATGTATTGTTTGTTAGGGTTTTGGTTCTTGTTTCTTTATTATTAGTTGTTTTTATGACGGAATCTTTTAATTCTTGTTTATCTAATGGAATAAAGGGAGTTAAGTAGGAATGGCCGAATGTTTTTAGATTTTTAAGTTGATATATTAGTAAGGTGTTTCCTACTAAGAGGCCGTTTATACCGAAAAGGGTTGCGAGTATTAATAAAAGGATTTTATAGGCTCTAAGTGCATTTCCTAGTTCGATAGAAGAAAATGTCAATCCGGCTATAGAGGATATGGCAATAACTATGATCATGATTGGAGAAACGATACCGGCACTGACAGCAGCATCTCCTAATATTAGTCCGCCTAGGATTGAAACGGCAGAACCGGTGGTTGATGCCATTCGAAGATCTGACTCTTTTAATATTTCAAAACAAATAATCATGAATAAGGCTTCTATATAGGCGGGGAAAGGAACAAAGGTTCGCCCGGCTTTTAGAGTCATTAAAAGATCTAAGGGTATTAGATTGTAATTTCTAGTTGTGACGGCAATATAGATGGCGGGAGTAAACACGGATACGAAGAAGGCGAAAAGGCGAATTATTCTAATAAAAGAAGTGTTTAATGATTTTTGATAGTAGTCATCTGTTGTATGGAAAAAGTCGATAAAAAAACTTGGAAGAATTAAAACGTATGGTGACATATCAACGATGATTGCGACTTTTCCTTCTAGGAGGGCCATGGCTACTTTATCAGGACGTTCAGTAGCGATAATGGTTGGGAAAAGAGTATACTTTTTTTCTAGAGCTCGTTTTAGATAACTGGAATCAATAATACCATCAATATTTATACGTTTTAGATGTTGTTTTATATTTTTGGGGAGAGTATTTTTAGCAATATTGTTGATGTAGGCTATACCAATTTTAGTTTTAGTGGATTTTCCTAGTTCAAGATTTTCAATGTATAAGTCAGTCGTTTTAAGACGTCTTCTGATTAAGCCAACATTGGTATTGTAGTTTTCTGAAAAACTGTCTTTGGGTCCGGTAATTGAAAGTTCGCTTGAAATTGTTTGAACTCCTCGATCGATTAGGGCTTTTATTTCTGTTGCGTAAACTTCTTTTTTTATTATGATGATAATAAATCCTTGAGAAATATAGGTTGTGATGTCAGAAATATTTATTTTTTTGATGTTAGTGTTTGGCAGTGAATTGTCTAGATGTTTTAGTTGTTTTTTAGAAAGTTTTAGAAGAGTACGAAGGACAAAGTCATTGGTTCTACCAGTATCAATTAATGTTTCGTTAAAAATAATGTGGACTTGTTGATGATCGATTTTTAGATCTTTAAATATATAGTCAGTTGAGGGACCGACGATGTTTTTAATTTGTTCTTTTATAGACATAATATCACCAGTATTAGTATGGAAAAGTAATTTATTTATATGTATATTTTTGGTATAATTATTCTGAGGTAGAAATTATGAAAGTAGAAATAGTTAAATTAGATCATTTTGGTAGAGGAATTACTTATATTAATGGAAAAATATGTTTTGTAGAAAAAGCATTACCCGGAGAGATTGTAAAAATTAAAATTGTTAGTGAGACTAAGAAATATTTGATTGGTAGAGTGCTTGATTACTATAAAATATCTGATGCAAGAACTGAAGATAGATGTATGTATGCTGATGTGTGTGGTGGTTGTGATTTAGAATATTTGAAATTGAATGATGAAAATAGTTTTAAATGCGAAAAGGTCAAGGAAATTTTATGCAAATTTGGTGGTGTTTCTGATACGTTGGTAAGAGATGTTACTTGTGCTAATGAATATGGGTATCGAAATAAGGTTACTTTACATGGTAATAATGGTGATTTGGGATACTATGAAAAGAATTCTAATAGTATTATTTCAATAGATAAATGTTTATTGGCGGATGAAAAGATTAATAAAGTAATTACTGTTTTAAATGAGATGAAGTTTACCTCTGATATAAAAGAGGTTGTTATTAGAGTTAGTAATGATTCTTCAGAAGTTATGGTTAGTTTAAAAGGTGTGGTAGATGATTATTTTCTACTTAGAAATGTGGTTGATGTGTTGATTATTAATGATGAGGTTTTGCTTGGCGAAGAAAGTATTATTAGCAGTATTGGAAATAGAAAATATTATGTGAGTGATAAATCTTTTTTTCAAGTTAACAAGGAATTGACTAAGGCATTATATGATGAAGTTAGAGCGGTTGTTGCAAAAGAAAAACCAGAAAAGGTTTTGGATTTATATTGTGGCACGGGAACGATTGGAATTTATATAAGTGATTTAGTATCTGAGGTAGTTGGGATAGACTATTCAAAAGAAGGGATAAAGGATGCAAAAAAGAATGTTGGTTTAAATGACGTTTGTAATGCAGATTTCATTTGTGAAAAAGTTGAGAAGGTAATTGAAAATTTTAATGATATTGATATGATTATTGTTGATCCACCAAGAGCGGGACTTGATACTAAAACACTTGATAATATTAAAAGGATTGGAGCAAAAACAGTAGTTTATGTTTCTTGTGATCCGGTAACACTTGGAAGAGATTTGAAAATTTTAGATACAGATTATGAAGTTATAGAAGTTAAACCATATAATATGTTTCCTAGAACTTATCATGTTGAATGTGTTTCAATATTACATCGAAAAAATGTTGAAAAATAAGGTTTTTGTAAAAATGAGAAATTGAAAATTTTAAGAATTGGTTTAGAGCAAATTCTAAAACTGTAATTAAAGAAATTGTTAGATATTAGATTTTTAGATTACTTGGAAATAATTAATATTTGAAACATAGGATAATATTAATAAGAGAACTTGAAGAGGTGATATGGATGAGAAATACTTGTTTAGAAGTAAGTAGAAAGGCTTTTTTGAATAATTATAAGACGATAGTTGAGAAAGTAGGAGAGAATATTACAGTTATGCCGGTAGTTAAGGCTAATGCATATGGTACTTATTTGAATAAAGACAGTGAACTTATGAATAATTTTTCGATTGTTGCAGTGGCGATAGTAGAAGAGGCTATTCAATTGAGACAGTGTGGTTATAAAAACGATATATTAGTTTTAAATCAACCATATATGGAAGAAATCGAGGCAATAGTTGAAAATGATGTGATAGTTGGGGTTTCATCTTTGGAATTTGTTAGAGAGGTTTGCAGGAAAAATAAAACTATACGTGTACATATTGAATTAGAAACAGGAATGGGAAGAACTGGAGTAGGAAAATATGGTTTAGATAACTTTATTGATGCGATTAAGACTGATAATTTTATTGTTGAAGGAGTGTATACACATTTATCTTCACCAGATATAGATTATGAATTTACGAAGAAACAAATTAATTTGTTTGATGAGAGTGTTGAAAAAATAAAGGATGTTTTTCCTAGTATTAAATATGTTCATATGGCAGCATCCAATGGAATTTTAAATTTTGATTTAGGTAAATGTAATATGGTAAGACCGGGAATTATTTTATATGGGTATCCATCTTCAAAATCAACGCTTGATAAGATAGTTTTAGAACCGGTTGCAAGATTCAAAACAAAAATATCTTTTATTAAAGAAATTGAAGAAGGTACGGCAATAAGTTATGGAAGAAGTTTTGTTTCTAGTTGTCGTATGATGGTTGCGACTGTTGGGGCTGGTTATGCTGATGGGGTTAAAAGAAGTTTCTCTAATAAGGGGTATGTGGCAGTAAATGGAAAGAGATGTAAAATCTTAGGGAAAGTATGTATGGACTCATTTATGGTTGATGTTACTGATGTCGATGCAAAGATTGGCGATGATGTTTATATTTTTGATAATCAAGTGGTTACTTTAGATGAACTGGCGGGGGTTGCGGAGACTATTAATTATGAAATACTTTCGACGATTGGGGAAAGAGTACCGAGAAAATTTATTGATTAGAAATTGGTTAAATAGATCAGTAGAGCTATTTTCTTCATATAAAATTTTGATTAAATTAGGTTTTTTATGGGATGATTAGAGGTAGTGAACTGAATGATTATAGAACTTGATTTTTGGTCATTTTTTCTGGTATAATTTTTGTAGATATAGTTTGAGGAGATATGTATGAATATGAAACAAGTGTTGATTAATTTGGCTGTTATTTTAATAGTTGGTGTTCCTTGTTATCTTAGTAGTTTCTTCTTAAGCAAAAAATATGTAGAGAGAAAGAAAAGTGAAAAGAATGCAAAACAAAAATAAATTAGTTAGTGTTTTATTAGTGATATTTGTTGTGATAGTTATTGGGGGAATTGTTTGGTATAAGATTGAATCAAGAGAAGTATTTGTACCAGACATTCCAAATAGTCATAATTTGTCGTCTATTTCTTATGAGTTGCCAAGTGGAATAATTACGGTTGCGGAAGAAGAAAAAATGGATGCAATATTGAATGGGATTTATGATTTGAATTTGTCAACTAAGTCTGTAAGTGTTCAAGATTATCCTACTAATGTTTTGGATATAGTAGCGATTAGATTTTATTATAAGGAAGATGATGTGGTAGGAAACTTCTATATTTATAAGAAGAAAGATAAGTATTATTTAGAAGAGCCTTATAATGGAATTTATAAAATTACAGAGGAAGATTATAATTATATTATTGATTTAATTAAAGAGTAAAATATATTTTTAATTAAACAAATAGTAGAATGAGAAACGGTTATCGCCGTTTTTTTACTTGTAGTTCTTTTTGTTTTTTTGTACAATTTAATTATAGGATATGGAGGTATGTTATGAAGACAGTTGTTATTACGGGGAGTGCTAGAGGACTTGGTTTTTGTATGGCGAAGTTATTTAAGCAAGCAGATTATAATGTTGTGATTAGTGATTTGAACCAAGAAAGACTGCTTACTGCGGTAAAAGAAATAGAAAGTTTAGGCGGTAAAGGAGAAGTTTCATACAAAATATGTAATGTTACTAAAAGTGATGAATTGCAGAAGTTAATAGATTTTTGTGATGAAAAATATGATGGTATAGACGTTTGGATTAATAATGCGGGGGTCAATCAACCAAACAAGGCTATTTGGGAGTTAACAGAAAAAGAAATTGATTTGGTCTTTGATGTTGATTTGAAAGGTGTGGTTATTGGATCTAAATTGGTTATGGAATATATGTCTAAAAAGGGACATGGGGCAATTTATAATATTGAAGGATACGGATCTAATGATGCGATGATGTTAGGTCTTTCGATTTATGGAACTAGTAAACGAGGAATTACTTATTTTACTCAAGCATTGGCAAAAGAAGCGGCAGAAAAAAATACTGGAGTTATTGTAGGAAGACTTAGTCCAGGTATTATGATTACAGATTTTATTACTAATGCTCTTGGTGATGGAGAAAAGATTGAATTACCAGAAAAGACAAAGAAAGTTTACAATATTTTAGGAGACTATCCGGAAGTAGTGGCAGAGTTTTTGGTTAGAGAAATGATTAATAATACTAAGAATAATGCGCATATTGAATGGTTAACTAATGGTAAGGCTGCTTGGAGATTTATGACTGCGGGATTTAATAAGAGAAATTTTTTTGAAAATAAATAGTTTGGGTGAGTATGATGAATAAGAAAATGAATGGTACTTTGGTAAGTGAAATATTGTATGAGGAGTTAAATAAATTCCTAGATGAAAAGAGTGGTGAAAGACCTAGTTTGATTGATATTTCTGTTGGTAATGATTTTGGTGGAGAAATGTATGCGAATATGAAAAAGAGAAAATTGGAAAAAATGGTTGGTTATAGTGTTGAAAGTAGACATTATGATAATCTTTCTTTAGAAGAGTTTTGTGATATTTTGCGAGGATTAAATCTTGATAAAGATTTAGATGGAATAATGTTACAATTACCTTTGCCAGAAAATTTAAGAAAATATGAAAGAAAAATATTGGAATGTATTAATCAAGGAAAAGACGTAGATGGGTTAACTAGTGCTTCTTTAGGAAAATTAATGGTTGGAGAGTCTACTTTTGAACCATGTACACCAAAAGGAATTATTACTTTACTTAAAGTTTATGGAATAGATTTGATAGGAAAAAAGGTTTGTATAATTAATAGAAGTAATATAGTGGGTAAGCCGTTAGGACAATTATTTTTAAGAGAAAATGCAACACCTGTAATTTGTCATTCTAAAACTGAGAGTTTAAGAGAAATTTCTAAAAGAGCGGATATTTTAATTGCCGCTATGAATCAACAAGAAATGATAGATGATGGGTATGTTAAAGATGGGACTGTAGTTATTGATGTTGGAGTTCATAAAAATGCTGATGGAAAGACAGTTGGGGATGTTAATTTTGATGCTGTATATGATAAATGCAGGCATATTACACCACCGGTTGGAGGAGTTGGGCCGATGACAATTTGTATGCTTGCGTATAATACGGCGAAGGCAAAATATGGTGACGAAGTAGAAGATATTTTAAATAAGGGAATTGAAAGAGCGAAGATTTTGGTTAAAGAATTTTAACTCTTTTAATTTATTAAAAATTATTTTTTTTAGGCAAATTTATTGTTTTGTGATAATTTAAATGATAAAATCGTTCGTGAAGTTAGTGAAAAATGAATAGTCTTATATTGGAGGATGAAGAATGTTAGAGATTAAGAAGATAAGTAAAGTTTATACTACAGAATCATTTGATCAAAAAGCATTGGATAATGTTAGCGTTGTTTTTCGGAAGAATGAATTTGTTTCAATTTTGGGACCTTCTGGTAGTGGTAAAACAACAATGTTAAATATTATTGGTGGTCTTGATAAATATACTTCAGGTGATTTGATTATTAATGGTGTTTCAACTAAAAAGTATACTGATAGAGACTGGGACACTTATCGTAATCATAGAGTAGGATTTGTATTTCAAAGTTATAATTTAATAATGCATCAAAGTATTTTGGCAAATGTAGAACTTGCGTTAACGTTATCTGGGGTATCTAAAAAGGAAAGACAGAAAAAAGCGGAAACGGCTCTTAAAAAAGTGGGATTAAAAGATCATATGTATAAAAGACCTAACCAATTATCAGGTGGTCAGATGCAAAGAGTGGCGATTGCGAGGGCGCTTGTTAATGATCCGGATATAGTACTTGCTGATGAGCCAACTGGGGCTTTGGATTCGAAAACTAGTACACAAATAATGGAACTTTTAAAAGAGGTTGCTCAGGATCGATTAGTTATTATGGTAACTCATAATAGAGAGCTTGCAGAAGAGTATTCGACACGTATTATTGAATTAAAGGATGGAAAAGTTACTAATGATACTGACCCATTTGATGGGGATGTTGAGAAAGAAGAACAAGATGAAAAGAAAAAGACAAGAAGAAATAAGAAGACAAATATGTCTTTTGGAACAGCACTTGGACTTTCTTTAAATAATTTGATGACTAAAAAAGGACGTACTTTATTAACTGCTTTTGCCGGATCAATTGGAATTATTGGGATTGCATTGATTTTATCTTTATCTAATGGTGTACAAAATTATATTGATCGTGTTCAGGAAGAAACGCTTACTTCATACCCTTTAACAATTGATGCTAGTTCTATTGATATGACGTCTTTAATGACTGAGGCTCAAGAAAAACAGATGCAAGAAATTGAAGAGAGTAAAGGGAGCGATAAGGTTTATTCTAATAATACTATTGGTGATATGATGAGTATTATGAGTAGTAAGGTTCAAACTAATAATATTAAGGATTTTATTGAGTATATTGAAAAAGATAATAAGTTGGATGAATATACATCAGAAATTAGTTATCAGTATGATTTAGATTTACAAATATTTAAGGCAGATACTTCAGAAGGAGTAGTTCAAGTTCATCCGGATACAGTATTACAAAGTATGGGATTTGGTCAAGAACAAGGGCTTATGATTAGTGATGTTTGGGTAGAAATGTTTGAAAATGAAGATCTTACTGATAAGTTATATGACGTAGTTGCGGGAAGAATGCCAAGTAAATATAACGAAGTTGTGTTGTTGACGGATGAGAATAATCGAGTAACGGACTACGTGTTATATGCGATTGGACTAAAAGATCAAGATGAGTTGGAAGATATGTTTGAAAAGATCATGAAGGGTGAAGAGGTTACGACGGAAACTGAAAGTTGGTCTTTTGATGAGATTTTAGATTTAGAATTTAAGTTTTTATTAAATAGCGATTACTACGATAAAGTTGGTAATATGTGGGTTGATAAAAGAGATGATGAGGTTTACTTAAAAGAAAAGTTAGCAGATGCGGAAACATTAAAAGTAGTTGGAGTTATTAAGCCAGCAGAAGATGCGACTGTTTCAACTAATCCGATGGGCGGGGTTTTATATACTAAGGATTTAGAAACTTATGTTATTAATAAAACAAATAAGGCAGAGATTGTTCAAGAACAAAAGAAAAACTCAAGTGTTAATGTAATTACAGGCTTTGATTTTGATGATGATGACTTTAGTATGGATAAGTTAACTAAGGAGCAACAGGCTTATTTAGCAAGTTTACCAGCAGAGGAGTTAGCAGATTTAATTTCATCATATAAAGAACAAAGTAAGGCAACATATGAAAGTGTTCTTAAATCTTTAGGAGCTATTGATTTAGAAAATCCTAGTTCTATTCATATTTATGCGAAAGATTTTGAGGCAAAAGATAATATTAAAGAAGTAATTGCGGAATACAATAAAAAGCAAGCAAAAAATGGTAAAGAAGAAAATATAATTAATTATAGTGATGTTGTGGGTATGCTTATGTCGGGAGTTACTAGTATTATTGATATAGTTAGTTATGTATTGATTGGATTTGTTTCTGTTTCGCTAGTAGTGTCAAGTATCATGATTGGAATTATTACTTATATTTCAGTACTTGAGAGAACTAAAGAGATTGGAATTTTAAGAGCGGTTGGGGCGTCTAAAAAAGATGTTTCAAGAGTATTTAATGCTGAAACGTTAATTGTAGGTCTTACGGCTGGATTAATTGGTGTTTTAGTAACAGTTCTTTTAAACATTCCAATTAATATGATTATTAAATCATTAGCAGGAGTTAGTGGAATTAGTAAATTGCCAGTGGTAGGAGCAGTTTTACTCGTTTTGATAAGTGTTATTTTAACGACGATATCTGGTCTTATTCCGGCAAAGGTTGCTTCTAAAAAGGATCCTGTTGAGGCGCTAAGAACTGAGTAAGAGAAGTATCTAGGAAACTAGATACTTTTTAATTAATTGAATTTATTTTTTGTATTAGTATGTAAATGATACAACATATGTAATGACGTTAGTCAAATTTGAAAATTAAAAAATTAAATGATAATATTATTGTTGTAACTATAGAATAGTAGTATATGAAGGAGAGTTTTTATGTTGAGAATTAAGGATTTGATTACGAAGGTATTTAAACATAGTAGTGATGAGCAACCTTGGGCAAACTATTATTTAGAAGAACAAAGAGATATTAACTATACGGATAAAAATATTTATGAATATTTAGTTGAATGTGTTGGCGAGGATACGGATTTAATTGCTTTAAATTATTTTGGTACTCGAATGACATTTAGTGAAATGTTTGAAAAGATTGATACAGCGGCAAAGGCTTTTAGATCTATTGGTGTTAAAGAGGGGGATATTGTTACTGTTTGTGTTCCTAATACACCGGAAGCGTTAATTAGTTTTTATGCTATTAATAAAATTGGCGCAGTTGCGGATATGGTTCATCCACTTTCTGCAGGGAATGAAATTAAATTTTATTTGAATGAATCAAAATCACGTGTATTAGTTTTATATGATGGAGCGTATGCTAAAGTAGAAGATATTTTAGATGATACTTTAGTTCATAAAACAATCATTGTTTCTCCGAAAGACTCTATGCCTAAAGGTCTTAGTGTAGGATATACTATTACTCGAGGATGGAAGACGAAAAAACCGAAATTTAATGATAGTGACTTCATGAATTGGGGATCATTTATGCTTAAGGGTATGATGTATAGTAAAACGTATGAATCTAGAAGAAAAAGTAAAGATTTAGCGGTAATTCTTCATAGTGGAGGAACAACTGGAAAGCCTAAAGGAATTATGTTATCGAACTTTAACTTTAATGCCGAATGTCAACAAGCAGGTCTTGTTTTACCAAGTATTAAACCAAGGGAAAAAATTATGACTATTTTACCTAATTTCCATGGATTTGGATTATGTGTTTCAATGCATGCACCTTTATGTTTAAGAATGGAAGTAATTTTAATTCCAGAGTTTGAAGCGAAGAGGTTTCATAAAACAATTCAAAAATATCGTCCAAATGCGTTGGTTGGAGTTCCTACTTTATGGGAAGCAATGTTAAGTAATGAGAGATTTGATGATGTTGACTTATCAGATTTAAAATATATGGTTAGTGGTGGAGATACGATGACTGCTGGTATGGAAGAAAAAATTAATAATTTCTTACATACACATGGTACAAAAATTAATATTACTAAAGGTTATGGTATGACTGAGGCTGTAGCAGCAGTTGCCTTTACTTTTGAAGGAACTAATGAACCGGGAGCCATTGGTATTCCGATGGTTGGAGCGGATATTAAAATTTGTAGAGTTGATTCGACGGAAGAACTTCCTTTAGGTGAAGAAGGAGAAATTTGTGTTAATAGTCCGACTATAATGATGGGATATTTTAATAATCAAGAAGAAACTGATAATATTATTAAAGTTCATGAAGATGGAAAAAAATGGCTTCATACAGGAGATTTGGGATATATTACACCTGATGGAATAATTTACTTTACTCAAAGATTAAAGAGAATGATTGTATCTAGTGGATTTAATGTTTATCCAGGACAAATTGAACAAGTTATTGAACGACATCCTGATGTTAGTAAATGTTGTGTAGTAGGTATTCCTCATCCTTATAAGATGCAAGTGGCTAAGGCATTTGTAGTACTTAAAAATGATGTAAAAGAAAGTGCTAAATTAAAGAAAGAATTGAAGGATTTGTGTAAAGATAATTTAGCGGTTTATTCTGTACCTAAGGAATTTGAGTTTAGAGATAGTCTTCCAAAGACTTTAATGAATAAAGTTGATTTTAAAAAGTTAGAGAAGGAAGAACAAGAAAAATATAACGAAAAAAATAATGTTAAGACTGAAGAGTAGTATTTATTGTACTACTTTTTGATTTTCTGTGTTATTCTATTATTAGGGTGGTTATAATGGAAAAGATAAAATCTGAACGTAATTTAGGAATTGATTTACTTAGAATTTTATCGATGTTTATGGTTGTGGTATTGCATATCTTGGGAAGTGGTGGAGTACTTGAAGCAACTAGTGGTTCGGTTATTCACAATCGGGCGGCTTGGTTATTAGAAATTGCTTGTTATTGTGCGGTGAATTGTTATGCAATAATTTCTGGTTATGTTGGATATAAAAGTAAGTATAAATTTACGAATATAGTGGTGCTATGGCTACAGGTCTTGTTTTATACAGTATTAATTAATGGTTTGTTTTGGATTTTCGGAGTTCAGGAGATAACTTTTGAGAGTTTGAAGAGTGCCTTTTTACCAGTCATGAATAGAGATTATTGGTACTTTACGGCATATTTTATAATGTATTTGTTTATTCCTATTTTGAATGTGGTTTTAGAACGTTTTAGTAAAAAACAATTAGGGAAGATACTTGGATTAGGATTTATTTTATTGAGTGTTATTCCTACTATTTTAATGATAGATCCTTTTCATTTGATGAAAGGATATAGTGCTGGGTGGTTGATGTATTTATATTTATTAGGAGGATATGCTGATAAATATGAATTGTTTTCAAAAGGAAAAAGTAGTAGTTATATAGTTTGTTATATTTGTTTAGTTTTATTTACTTTTTTATCGAAGGTAGGTTGGGAGTTTATTACAATAAGGGTGTTTAATGAAGTGAGATATAACTTGATGTTTATTGAATATACTTCTCCGACAATTCTTTTATGTGGTTTATTCTTAGTAGGGGCTTTTTCTAAATTGAAAGTAAGGAAACTAGCAAAGTTAATATCCTTTTTGGCACCACTTTCATTTAGTGTTTATTTAATCCATAATAATCCAAGTTTTTTAAATGAATTTTGGACAAATGCTTTTATCTTTTTGAAAGATTTAAATCCGTTGTTGATGATTTTAAGTGTATTGGGCTTAGCGTTTATCGTTTATATAATTTGTTCAATAATTGATTATCTTAGATTTACTTTATTTAGAATGTTTAATATAAAAGGAAAAGTTTTAAGAACAGAGAATAAGTATTTAAAAGATGTGTTTAATTAATATCAGTAGTTTACTGATATTTTTTATGTATTAGGAAAGTGCGTTTCCTTATAAATAATAAAAAATGCAATACT
>CAYXZZ010000021.1:0-23035 GCA_964470055.1 uncultured Mycoplasma sp. | reverse complement strand
AAAACTTACATTTTAGGTAATGAAATGTGCGGACACTTAATATTTCCATTTATACAAAATTCTAAAAAATCAACATTTTATTGACAAAAATAACAAATTCCTATTATAATAATGGAGATTTATGTCTGGAGGTGGAGCAAATGAAGAGAACATATCAACCAAACAATCGTAAAAAAGCTAAAAGATTAGGTTTTTTCGCACGTAAAAAAACAAATATTTTAAATCGTCGTCGTCGCAAAGGACGTAAAAGCCTTTGCAAATAAGAATACCGCTGCTAAAACAGTGGTTTTTTACTCTTATTGTAAAGATAGGTGATAATAATGAAAAAATTATATATAGTAAAAAATCAACGAGATTTTGATCGCATAATTCACAATGGAAGATATAGAAAAAATAAATCTTATGTAATATATTACGAAAAAAACGAACTTCCTTATGATCGATTTGGAATATCAGTAGGCAAAAAAATAGGAAATGCCGTAAATCGTAATAAATATAAGAGAAAATTAAGAGCAATCATCGATAATTACAAAAAACTATATGTAAATAACCGAGATTATATTATAATATTAAGAGGAAGCGCTAAAGATCAAGAGTATCAAGAACTAAATGAAAACTTCTTATCTTTAATGGATAATATAAGAAAGGATATACAATACAATGAAAAAAAATAAGAATAAATTAAAAATAATAACAGTAATCTTGTTATTGCTATTAACAACAGGATGTACTAAAACATTGACTGATAAAGATAAAAAAGCAGTAAAAAATGAAGTAACCCAACAAACTTTAACAGAAAACATTATTTGTCAACCAACTGACAAAGTATCAATAAAAGCATATGAAGATAATGGAGTAGACCTAGAAAGTTTACCAAAATGTGAAAATTTCAAAATCACATCAGGAGAATATGAAGGGTTATGGACAAGTTTCTTAGTTAAGCCTTTAGCCTTTATCTTATTAAAAATAGGTGAGTTACTTGGCTTTGCTGGAAAATATGCCATTTCAATAATCATTGTAAGTTTGGCAATTAGACTAATTGCATTCCCAATAACAAGAAAAACAGCCTTACAATCAGAATTAATAAAAAAGGCTCAACCCGAATTAAATAAAATTCAAAAGAAATATCAAGGAAAAGAAGATCAAGAATCAATGATTAAACAAAATCAAGAAATTCTTATGGTTTATAAAAAGTACAATATTAATCCAATGTCTGGATGCTTATTCTCAATGTTACAGCTACCATTGTTTATAGCCTTCTTTGAAGCAGTTCAAAGAACCCCAGCATTATTTGAAGATAAATTTCTAGGATTACAACTTGGAACAACACCGGTTGCTGGATTTGGAACGGGAACGTTTTACGCATATATCATATTGATGTTAATTATTGCTTTAACAACATTCTTCTCATTCAAGATGAATTCAACAGGAAACATGCAAGAACCTAGTATGAAAATGATGCCATACATGATGTCAGGAATGATTATTATTACAGCATTATTTATGCCATCAGGATTAGGAATCTATTGGGCAACATCTAATATATTTACAATTGTCCAAAATATTTTAGTTAAAAGGAGTAAAGAAGCCAATGGAAAAGCATAGATATCAAGGAAAAACAAAAGAAGATGCAATCTCACAAGCAATAATTGCCTTACAAGAAGTAGAAGAAAACTTAATCATAAAAGAAATAGAAACAATAAAAGGTGGTTTATTTAAAAGTCCTAAAGTTGAAATTGAAGTAATTGAAAGAAGAGAAGTAGTAAAATATATTAAAGACTATATCATGAAATTACTAAAAGATTTAGGATTTCAAGCAAACGTTGAAATAAAAAATAAAGAAACAGTACCAACATATACAGTATATTCAGATAATGATGCTTTACTAATTGGTAAGAATGGAAAAAACTTAAAAGCCTTATCAGTAATAGTAAATCAACATATAACAAAAGAACTTGGAAAATCATATAAGTTTATCATTGATATAAATTCATATAAAGAAAAACGCGAAAAACAACTAGAACAACTAGCAAAAAGAGTAGCAAGAGAAGTAGCACAAACAAAAATAGAAGTAAAAATGGATTCAATGAATTCTTATGAAAGAAGAATTATTCATAATATTTTAACTAACAACAAGAGAGTTTATACTGAAAGTGAAGGCGAAGAGCCAAACCGCTATGTAGTAGTAAAACCAAAAGAAGATTAATTCTTCTTTTTTTCTTTTTATAATTGTGCTATAATATGTACAGAAAAAAGGGAGGTCTTATCATGAATGATACAATAGTAGCCATTTCTACAACAATGGGAGTAGGGGCAATTTCAATCGTAAGACTTAGTGGAAAAGAAGCGGTTTCTATCGTCAATCAAAGTTTTAAAGGAAAAAATTTAGAAGAAGTTCCAACTCATACAATTAATTATGGTCATATATACGATGGTGAAGAACTAATAGACGAAGTTCTTGTATCAGTAATGAAAGGACCTCGTAGTTTCACAGCCGAAGATATTGTTGAAATTAACTGTCACGGTGGAATTATCACAACAAACAGAATTCTAGAAACAATGTTAAATAATGGTGCAAGATTAGCAGAACCAGGTGAATTTACAAAAAGAGCCTTCTTAAATGGTAGAATTGACCTAGTAAAAAGTGAAGCAGTAATGGATTTAATAGAAAGTAAATCAGATGAAGCAAGAAAAATAGCCTTATCACAATTAGGTGGAAAAACATCCAATTTAATTACAAATTTTAGAAACACATTAAAACAATTATTATCTTCAATTGAAGTAAACATAGATTATCCAGAATACTATGATATCGAAGTAATGACAGTAGAAAAAATCAAAGAACAAGTAGAAATTATGAAAAAAGAATTGGCTGAGTTAGTAAAAGAATCTGAAAATACTGCTACAATTAAAAACGGTATCAAAACAGTCATAATAGGTAAACCAAACGTTGGAAAGAGTAGTATTCTAAATAAATTACTTGAACAAGATAAAGCCATTGTTACTGATATTGCAGGAACAACAAGAGATATTGTTGAAGGAGAAATTTATCTTGATGGAGTACTACTAAATATTATTGATACTGCTGGTATCAGAGTAACAGATGATATTGTTGAAAAAATAGGAGTAGAGAAATCTCTATCTATGATTGATGAAGCAGATTTAGTAATCGTAGTCCTAAATAGTAATGAAACACTATCAGCCGAAGATAAAGAAATTCTAGAAAAGACCAAAGATAAAACAAGAATTATCGTTCTTAATAAAAATGATTTAACAAGAAACTTAGAATTACCAGCAGACTTAGCCAATGTTGTTGAAACAAATACAACAGATTTATCTGGAATCAAGAATTTAAAAGAAAAAATTAAAGAGTTATTCAACTTAGAACAAATTGCAACTAAAGATTACACATATTTAACAAATAGTCGTCAAATTTCTTTAGCAAAACATGCTTATAAGAGTTTATTATCAGCAGAAACAGCCATTGCAAATGATGAACCAGTTGATATGATTGAAATTGATTTAAAAGAATGCTTTGATGCATTAGGAGAAATAATAGGGGCTACATATAGTGAAGAAATTATTGATAACTTATTCGAAAATTTCTGTGTAGGAAAATAGGAAGTGAATACAAATGAAATACGAAATTATAGTAGTAGGGGGAGGCCATGCCGGTTGTGAAGCCTCACTTGCAGGAGCACGAAAAGGACATAAAACACTACTAGTAACAGGAAATATAAAAAATATTGCCGATATGCCATGTAATCCATCAATAGGTGGACCTGCTAAAGGTATTGTCGTTAGAGAAATAGATGCATTAGGTGGAGAAATGGGAAGAAATGCTGACAAAGGTGCTCTTCAAATTAAAATGTTAAATACCAAAAAAGGCCCAGCAGTTCAGGCCCTTCGTGCTCAAGCCGATAAGATAACTTATCCAAAAGAAATGTTAAAGACATTAGAATCTACTGAAAATCTTGAAATATTAGAAGGAATGGTTGAAAAATTATTAGTAGAAGATAATAAAATCCAAGGAGTAGAACTTTCAGATGGAAAAAAAATCCTTTCTGCTGCCGTTATTTTAACAACAGGTACCTACCTTAGAAGTGTGATTTTAACAGGAGCAGATAAAACACCGGGAGGACCACACGGAGAAAAAGAATCAAAACATCTAAGTAATCACCTAAAAGAACTAGGTTTTACAATTCTTAGATTAAAAACAGGTACTCCTCAACGTATTGATAAAAATTCAATCGATTATTCTAAAGCATCATTAGAACCAGGTGATTCTGTTGAAAGAACATTCTCTTTTGATAATAAAGCTTATTATGATGTTGAAAACCAAGTACCATGTCATTTAATTTATACAACAGAAGAAACTCATAATATTATCAGAGAACATTTAAAAGAATCAAGTATGTATGGTGGATATGTAGAAGGAGTAGGACCAAGATATTGTCCATCAATTGAAGATAAAATAGTAAGATTTGGTGAAAAAGAAAGACATCAATTATTCTTAGAACCAGAAAGCCTTTACTATGATGATATATATATTCAAGGTTTTTCTACAAGTATGCCACACTATGTTCAAGATCAAATGGTTCATAGTTTACCAGGACTAGAAAATGCCAAGATTTTAAAATATGCATATGCAATTGAGTATGATGCCATTGACTCTAAACAATTAAAACAGTCCCTAGAAACAAAACTAATTGAAGGTTTATATACAGCGGGTCAAATTAATGGAACAAGTGGTTATGAAGAAGCCGCAGGACAAGGTTTAATTGCAGGTATTAATGCAGCCTTAAAATTAGAAGGAAAAAATCCATTAATTTTAAAAAGAAATGAATCATACATTGGAGTTCTTATCGATGATTTAGTAACAAAAGGTGTAAAAGATCCTTATCGTTTATTAACATCCCGTGCCGAATATCGTTTATTATTAAGAAATGATAACGCTGATTTAAGATTAAGAGATTATGGCTATCAAGTAGGACTAATTTCCGAAGAAAAATACCAAAAATTTACAAAGAAAAAACAAGATATTGCTGATTTCTTTAATTTATTAGAACAAACAAGAATAACTCCAAAGAAAGAAACTAATGACTATGTTGAAAGTATCGGTACAACACCATTAAAAGATGGTATTTCTTTATATGAATTCTTAAAACGTCCAGAAGTAAAAATGGACCATTTAAAACATTTTATTGAAATTCCATATAGTAAAGAAGTGCAAGAACAAGTAGAAATAAACACTAAATATGAAGGATACATAAAAAAATCTTTAAAAGAAGCAGAAAAAATGCTTGCCTTAGAAGAAAAGAAAATTCCTGCAGACATCGATTATTCCAAAGTTCCAAACCTCGCAAGCGAAGCAAGACAAAAATTAACAGAAATATCTCCAACAACAATAGGTCAAGCATCAAGAATTAGTGGAGTAAATCCAGCAGACATCTCAATATTAATGGTATATTTAAGAAGAGGTTACAATGAATAAAGAAGAATTTATTGAAGCAGTAAAAGAATTAGGAATAGTTTTAACTGAAGAACAACTAACAAAACTAAACAAGTTTTATAATCTACTAATTGAATGGAATGAAAAAATAAATCTAACAAGAATTACAGAAGAAAAAGAAGTTTATATAAAACACTTCTATGATAGTTTAACTATTGCCAAGGTGGTTGATCTATCAACAAAAAATACCTTATGCGATGTAGGAACAGGTGCAGGCTTCCCAGGAATAGTTTTGAAAATAGTTTATCCAAATCTTAAAATAACGTTAGTAGATTCACTATTAAAAAGAGTAAATTATCTAAATACAATAATTCAAGAACTAGAATTAACAGATATACATGCTATTCATTCGCGTGGAGAAGATTTTAACGAAAAATTTGATGTAGTAACTGCAAGAGCAGTAGCCAATATTGAAAAACTACTTAATTTCACAATGCACTTAGTATCTCAAGATGGAATTTTCATTGCTATGAAAGGGAATATTGAAGAAGAAATGACCGCAGAAATTATTTCAAAAATAAATAAAAAGTATAACATCCTAGAAATAAACAAATTCTTACTTCCAAAAGAAAACAGTAATCGTAGCTTAGTTGTTATAAAAAGAAAGTAAAAATATATGTAAAAAGCATCTCTCTAAACATAAACCGATGCTTTTTTTGTTGAAAGAACAGAAAAAATGGTCTATAATGATAACATAGGATTAAAAGAATAAAGCGAGGGGACAATTTATGAATACAGAATACACAAACGATCAAGTTGTTCAATTATACTTAGATGACATAATACCGAATAGATTCCAACCTAGAGAAGTTTTTGACGAAAAAGCATTAAAAGAATTAGCGGTATCAATCAAAGAACATGGTGTCATTCAACCAATCATTGTCCGCAGCGTTAAAGGAAAATATGAAATAATTGCCGGAGAACGTCGTTACAAAGCCTCAGCCTTAGCAGGTCTTACAAAAATCCCTGCAATTATACGAGACTTAGATGATAAAGAAAGTTCTAAAGTAGCCTTACTTGAAAACTTACAGAGAAAAAACTTAACTCCAATTGAAGAAGCAAGAACCTACCAAAAGATACTAGAAATTGATGAAATGACTCAAGAGGATTTAGCAAAGACTATGGGAAAAAGTCAATCCGCAGTAGCCAATAAATTACGTCTTTTATCATTACCAGATGAGGTCCAAGATTCCTTATTAAAAGAACAAATCTCAGAAAGACATGCTAGAGCCTTACTAAATATCCCCGATTTAAAAAAACAAAAAGACATGTTAAAAAAAATAATCTCTAATAAATTAAGTGTTCGAGCCGTTGAAGAAGAAATTAAACAATTATATCCAAAAAATGAAGATGTTAATGAAGGTGATGTAAAAATGAATGAATCAAGTATTGAAATACCAAGAGGAGTCTCAATCCCATCAGCATCAAGTTTTATTAACAACAGTCCATTAATGCCAACTGCCGATATTCCAGAAGAACAACCTTCAACATATGGTCAAGTAAGAATTGTTCCACCAGTAGGAGAACAACAACTAGAAACACCTAAGTTTATAAACTATGGTGAAATAGATGATGAGGAAGATGATGATACAGAACCTCCAATGCAGTTTATTAATACATCAACACCAGTAGATTTAAATACATTAAGAGAAAATGCTATGGATATTAATGTTCCAAAAACAGAAAAAACAGGACCAACCGCAGATTTAGATAGTCTATTAAATTTACAAAATATGGCTGCTGGTCCAGCAGTAGGAAATATTCCAGGAACCAATCCATACTTAACACCTGCCGAAGAGATTGTTAAAACCGATGCTCAAAAGCCTGTTCAAAAAGAAGCAGTTGCCGACTATTTTAAATCAGCAGACTTCATTCCAAACATCCCTGCAACAACAATGGGAATACCAGAAATAGCCATTTCTAGTAACTATACAATCGATGGAGCAATGAAAAAGATTAGAGATTTAATAATCGATTTACAAGCACATGGCCTTTCTGTAACATCAGATGAAATGAATTTTGAAAATTCTAACCAAATCATAATTAAAATTGATAAATAACAAAATATTAAAGTGGCACGCCACTTTTTCTTTTACCAAAAAATGCCATAAAAATTTATTTTGTTTTTTTCTCGCAAAATCGTTTCAAAAAAACTATTTATTTGATACAATAATAAAGTAAAATGGAAAATGGGTGATTAGATGGGAAAGGTTATATCATTAGTAAATCAAAAAGGTGGAGTAGGAAAGACCACCACAAGTATCAATCTTTCTGCATCACTAGCAGTATTAGGGAAAAAAGTATTATTAATAGATTTAGATCCCCAAGGAAATACAACTACTGGTGTAGGAATTAATAAAGGAGATATTGAAAAAAGTGTCTACGATGTTTTAATTGGTGAATGTAAAATTACGGAAGCCATGATTAAAACAAAATATAAAAACTTATATGTTTTACCAGCAACAATTAACTTAGCAGGCTTAGATATTGAATTAGTAGAGAAGAGCCACAAAGAAAATGGTTTCTTAAAAGGAGAACAATTAAAAATACATTTAGCAGAAATTATTGATAGTTTTGATTTCATTATTATTGATTGTCCTCCATCACTAGGAGTAATTACAACTAATGCTTTAACAGCCTCAAATTCAGTAATAATTCCAGTTCAATGTGAATTCTTCGCACTAGAAGGAATTACACAATTGCTAAAAACAATTATGATTGCACAAAAAAATCTAAATCCGACTCTAGATATTGAAGGAGTATTATTAACAATGCTTGATGCCAGAACAAACTTAGGTTTTGAAGTAGTCGATGATATTAGAAAGTTTTTTAAAGAAAAAGTATACAATACTATAATTCCAAGATTAGTTAGACTTACAGAAGCACCATCACATGGAGAACCAATTATCGCATATGATCCAAAAAGTAAAGGATCTGAAGCCTATATTAATTTAGCAAAGGAAGTGATTGCAAGAAATGGAAACAAATAATGAAAGCACTACAAAAAGACGTGCATTAGGAAGAGGTTTAGAAGAATTATTTTTCAATGAACCAATTGCTTATGACAAAGTAGAAGAAAAAATAATTACAGAAACTTCAAGTGAAGAAATAGTAAACGTAAAACTATCTGAACTAAGAAGCAATCCTTATCAACCAAGAAAAGTTTTTGATGAAGACGCATTAAAAGAATTAGCGGCGTCAATCAAAGAACATGGGGTATTCCAACCAATTATTATTAAGAAAAGCATTAAAGGATATGAAATAATTGCTGGAGAACGTCGTGTTAAAGCCTCAATCATGGCCGGACTAGAAGAAATCCCAGCAATTATAAGAGATTTTGATGACACCGCAATGATGGAAATAGCCTTACTTGAAAACTTACAAAGAGAAAATCTAAACGCTATTGAAGAATCAACAGCCTACAAAAAGTTAATAGAAACTTTAGCAATTACTCAAGAAGAACTAGCAAAACGTCTAGGAAAAAGTAGAAGTCATATCACTAATATGCTAGGTCTATTAAATCTATCAGAAGATATTCAAACACAGATTAGTGAAAGAAAAATCTCAATGGGACATGCTAGAGTTCTAAGTAAATTAGAAAGTAAAACTCAACAACAAGAACTAGCAAACAAAGTAATTAATGAAGGTTTAAGCGTTCGACAACTAGAAGAATTAACAAATTCCGAGGAAAAATTTGTTAGAACTAATAAAATCAAAAGAGCAACTACTGAATTATCAGAATATCAGTATATTCAAGATGAATTATGTGACCGTTTAGGAACCAAAGTAAAAGTAAAGAGTAACAAAATAGAAATAAGTTTTGTAAATGGTAGTGATCTAAATCGCTTATTAGAAATAATGAATATTGTTCCAAGAGGATAATTTTCAAGTATAACCTAAAACTACTTACAAAGTAATACTATAAATAAAATCAACAAAATAATTTGAAGTGGAAAGTCTATTAAGAAATAAAAGTAATTTTTATAAATAATATCCTCAGTTTTCTTTCCACAAATCGAGGTGCATAATGGAAAATAATAATCAAAATTATACATTAGGAACAAAAGTTGTCATGAAAAAACAGCACCCTTGTGGAGCAAACGAATGGGAAATAACAAGATTAGGTGCCGACATAAAAATAAAATGTTTGAATTGTGGTAGAACAATTCTAATTCCTAGAATAGACTTTAACAAAAAAGTTAAAAAGATCATTTCCCAGGAAGGATAAAATATGAATGACAAGAAAAAACTAAAACTAAAAAAATTTTACTTTCATCCAATTACAGTCTTTATTTTATTAACAATACTAGTAATCGTATTAAGTGGAATATTTTCTTTATTTGAGATGCAAGCAACATATAACACGGTCAATATAAATACAAAAGAATTAGAACCAACACTGATAACAGTAGAAAATTTATTTAGTCTAAAAGGATTACAATACATATTAGCAAATGCACTGAAAAACTTTTTAAGTTTTGGACCACTAGGAACACTACTCATATCAGTGATATCTTTAGCAATAGCCGAGTCTACAGGTTTTATAGAAACAATTACTAAACGATATTTATCAAAAATACCAAGACAAATATTTACATTTATTGTTCTATTTATAGGAACCGCATCATCCTTAATAAATGACGTAGGATATGCAATTTTAATACCTCTTGTAGCACTTATTTACTTTATAAATAAAAGAAATCCAATACTTGGAATAATTACTGCTTTCTGTGGAGTGTCATTTGGTTATGGAGTTTCAATTTTTGTAGGAACACAAGAAATTGCCTTAATGGATTATACAAAAGAAGCAGCAATGCTTATTAATGAATCAACTCATATAGCCTTAACATCAAATTTAATATTCTCTATTGTTGCAACAGTACTCTTATCAATTATTGGTACAATAATTATTGAAAAAATAATTGCTCCAAAAATTGGAAAATATAAAAAAGAAGAAGAATTTGCTAATACTGAGCAATATAGCCCAATCAGCATAGAGGAAGAAGAACAAAAACAAATAGAAAAAGATAAACGTGAGAAAAAAGGAATTAGATGTGCACTCATAGTTGGAATCATCTATATTCTATTAGCCGTATATTCTGTAATTCCTAACTTACCAGGTTCTGGATTAATGCTAGATATGAGCGAAAAAACATATACAAATCAAATTTTTGGAGATAGTAGTTACTTCCAAGCAGGATTTACCTATATGGTATCATTATTCTTTGCACTAACTGGACTAGCATATGCCTTTGGAGCCAAATCAATAAAAAATGATAAAGATTTAATTGAAAAAATCAGCAATAAATTATCAAAACTAGGAGGTATATTTGTATTAATGTTCATTGCTGCTCAATTTATTGCTATCTTTAAAAAGACAAATATTGGTATCGTTATTACAACATGGTTAGCAAACCTATTAGAATATATGGAACTGAACGGAGTAGTATTAATAATCTTTACATTATTAATAATAGCCTTATCTGGTTTATTCCTAACCAGTATTTCCAGCAAATGGGCTTTATTTGCACCAGTTGTTGTACCAGTATTTATGCAATCGAATATCTCTCCAGAATTTGCTCAAATCATTATGCGGGCAGGAGATTCAATTACTAAAGGATTTACTCCGTTATTAGCATCATTTGTTATCTACTTAGGATACTTAAATTTATACAATCTAAATAAAGATAAACCTATAACAATAAGAAAGTCTCTTCAAATGATTACACCATATTTCATACTTATTTCAGTTATCTGGATTGTTCTTGTAGTAGGTTGGTATATCATTGGATTACCAATAGGTCCAGGAGTATATCCAACAATTTAACACCCTCGGGTGTTTTTTAGTTGAAAAATTAAAAATAATAGACTATACTAATGCAAAAAAAGCAGGGATACTATGAATAATAAAAAAGTAGTTATTAGAAAAATAGAAGAAAAAGATAAAGGTAATTATTTATGTCTATTTAATTCTGAAGATTTCGGTTGCACAGGAATAAATTCAGATTTGAAGCCGTCAATTTATGAAGAAGAAAGAATAGTTTCAGGGGTAATATCTGGAAGTATCGTCTCAACCGCAATTTTAGTAATTGAAGATAACGGAGAATTTATTGGATATACATCAATCTCACGCCCATCAAGAAATCGTTATCATATAGGTCAATTTGTCATAAAAAAAGAAAAACAAGGTTTAGGTTACGGAAAAGCCCTAATGGATGAAGTAAAATCATATGCCTCTGCAGACTCTTGCTACATAAATCTAGAATGCATTAGTCATGGATGTGGATTTTTTAAAAAACAAGGTTTTAAAAATGACTACTCATCTGATTTTACATATCCTAATAAAAGTTCATCAAATTCATCTGTAACTGACCCATTATTTGTAGATTATGATTTAATTGAACAAGAACGAGAAGAGCATATTAATCAAGAATTAGCATCATTTCAAAAATTTTTAAAGTCTTCACTCTTTAACGAGATAATGAAACTGTGATATAATAAATAAGAAACAGAAAAGAGGTATAAAATTATGAGTTTAACAGCCGGAATAGTAGGACTACCAAATGTCGGAAAATCAACATTATTTAATGCAATAACAAATCAAAAAATCTTAGCCGAAAATTACCCATTTGCAACTATTGAACCAAATGTTGGTGTAGTAACAGTACCTGATGAAAGAATGGATAAGTTAAAAGAAATGTATGAACCAAATAGATTTATTCCAACAGCCTATGAATTTACTGATATCGCTGGATTAGTAAAAGGTGCATCTCAAGGAGAGGGGTTAGGAAATAAATTCTTATCTCACATCAGAGAAGTAGATGCCATTGTAGAAGTTGTAAGATGCTTCGATGATGGAAAAATCATTCACGTAGATGGTGCCCCAGATCCAATTCGTGACATTGAAACAATTAATCTTGAACTAGCAATTGCTGATTTAGATGTTATCAATAATCGTCTAGAACGTGTTGCAAAAAAGGCTCGAACTACTAAAAATAAAGATGATATTACTGAAGTAGAAGCCCTAGAAAAATCAAAAGCAGCCCTTTTAGAAAATAAACCACTTCGTCAAGTAGAATATACAGAAGATGAATTAAAACTTTTAAAATCATATAGTTTTTTAACATTAAAACCTATTATTTATTTAGCAAACATAAAAGAAGATGAACTTGGAAATCCTGATAATCACTATGTTCAAGAAGTAAAAAAATATGCAGCATCAGAAAATGCTAAAGTAGTAAGTTTATGTGCTAAAGTAGAAGAAGAATTAAGTGAATTATCTAAAGAAGATAAACAAGAAATGTTAGAAGGATTAGGTTTAGATGGTTCAGGATTAGACAAACTTATCACCGCTACATATGATATCCTAGGTTTAGCAACTTATTTCACTGTTGGAAAAGACGAAGTAAGAGCATGGACATTTAAAAAAGGAATGAATGCTAAACAGTGTGCGGGAATTATTCATACTGATTTTGAAAAAGGATTTATTCGTGCAGAAGTTATGTCATACAGTGATTTAATTGAATGCGGAAGCGAACTAAAAGTAAAAGAAGCCGGAAAAGCCCGTTTAGAAGGAAAAGAATATATCATGCAAGACGGAGATATCTGTCACTTTAGATTTAATGTCTAAAGTGTTTTCTTTATATAGAAAGGAAAAAATATGGAATCACAAATAACAATATTTGAATCAGGAATCGTTGATGGAATAATGTCCAGAAACAAAAAATTTTATAAAGAAGGAACAACAATAGAAGAAATTAATCAAAAATTTTTAAATGTTAGAATAAATCTTGGTAAAAAATATGGATTTGATGGCAAAAAAATTCTTCAAGCACTCCAAAAAACAGACACCAATAACATAGAATATGAAGATGGTACCTATCACGTCATTACAGATAAAGATTTAGATAACGATGACTTATGGTTTGTTGAACTTCCAACCGATATTTTAATCATTTCTAATAAACATAAAAATATAGTTGTAGGTAATCAAATGGCTGATTGTCCAATTTTAATTATTGAAGATCGAAAACTAGGAGTAACTGCCTTATCACATTGTGGCGCTCCATATATAAATAGAAATCTTCCTCAACAAACAGTAGAAGCCTTACTAAAAGAATATAACAGTAATCCTGAAACTTTATATGCCTATATTGGTAGTTGTGCAAAAAAAGAAACTTATATTTATGATCGTTATCCGGCTTGGGCTACAAATAAAGAAGTATGGGAAGATTCTATTATACAAGTATCTAATAATTATCATATTGACATGGAAAAAGCCATTATCAAGCAACTAGAAACTTTTGGAATCAAAAACATAAAAATAAGTGAAAAAGACACAATTACAGATACTGAGCATTACTCACACAGCGCTTCATCAAAAGGAAATCTAATTAAAAAAGGTCAAAATTTTGTAGGTTTTTTCTATAAATAGGGGTGGACAAAATAAAAGTCATTTGATATAATACATCCGAGTATTTAAAATACTCCTTGCCACAAAAGTGGCCGAAAAGTCCAAAAGGAGGTGTCAGAAATGAATAAATATGAAATTATGTTCATTGTTAGACCAGATATGGAAGAAGCAGAAATCAAAAATACTGCTGAAGAAGCTAAAAAGGTTTTAACAGACAAAAATGCAACAATCGTTGAAGAAAAAGCTATGGGACAAAGAGAATTAGCTTATGAAATCAACAAATTCTCAACAGGATATTATTACTTATTCGTAGTTGAAGCAAATACAGAAGCAGTTAAAGAATTTGACCGCGTTGCTAGAATCAATGAAAGTCTACTTCGTCATTTAATCGTAAAAGTAGAAAACTAAGAGAAAAAAGAGGTATGTTATGAATAAAGTATTTTTAATAGGAAGACTTACTAGAGATCCTGAATTGAGATATACAGGTAGCAATATCCCAACTGCCCAATTTTCAATTGCCGTAAATAGAAATTTTACTAATCAATCTGGCGAAAGAGAAGCGGACTTCATAAATATTGTAGTTTGGAGAAAACAGGCTGAAAATTGTAAAAACTACTTATCAAAAGGTAGTCAAGTTGCAATTGAAGGACGTATTCAAACTAGAAGTTATGATGGTCAAGATGGTCAAAAACGTTATGTTACAGAAGTTGTTGCTGACAATGTTGAATTTTTAGGGTCACGTAATTCCTCAGGAAACTCTAATAACATGAATAGTTCAGTTGATTATAATGCTGGACCAAGTCCATATGATTTTGGAGGAGCTCCAGAACCAAAAGGGACAGACGTAGACAGTAATCCGTTTGCTGACTTCGGTGCAAGCATCGAAATTAGTGATGACGAATTACCATTCTAATCTAAAAAGGAGGATTTAAGATGGCAGAATTCAATCGTAGAAAGAAAAAAATCTGTATGATGTGTGCTGGAAAAACAGTTGACTATAAAGACGTTGAAACATTAAGAAGATACACAAACGAAAAAGGAAAAATCGTTCCAAGAAGAGTAACTGGAACTTGCGCATTACATCAAAGACATGTTTCTAAACAAGTAAAAAGAGCACGTGCAATCGCATTAATGCCTTATTCTAGATAATAAGTAGCCAAGTACTGGCTGCTTTTTCATTTTACAAAAACTCCAATGTATTATATAATAAAAGTAGTACTTAAAGGAGGTCTATATGTCGATAATTAAACAAAGAAGAACATTAAATAAAGTAATAAATAATGCTAAAACAATATTTTTAATGGCGCATAAAGATTTGGACTTAGACGCCTTGGGCAGCACAATAGGAATGTATATTCTTCTAAAGAAAAAAAAGAAAGAATGTTATATAATTGTTGATGATCTAACACATGAACCAGGTGTTGAAAAGGTATTAAGAGAATTAGAAGGATGCATTACCATAATCAAAAGCGATAATATTGATAAACACTTACATCCTAGAGAATCAAAAAATCTACTTTTAATTTTAGATACAAATAAACCAGACTTAGTTCAAAATAAAAATATATTAAAAAGATTTAATCATAAAGTAGTTATTGATCACCATGACTTATCAAAATCAAGCATTAAAGATGCAATAATGATAAATGATACAGAAGTGTCAAGTACCTGCGAAATGATTACAGATTTAATTGAATTTTATGATGTAGAATTAGAATCATATTATGCAACCGTTTTATTAGCAGGTATCGTTTTAGACACGAATAATTTCACACTTAAGACAACAGCGGAAACATATTATGCAGCCTACTATCTAGCCAATCTTGGAGCCAGTGCTAAAAAAGTTCAATATTTACTAAAACAAGATATTGAAGAATATACAGAGCGACAAAAATTATTAGCCGGCATAGAAACAATTAATGGTAGAATTGCCATCACAAAGGCAACACAATATACGATATATAGAAGAGAAGATTTAGCACGAGTAGCAGATACGTTACTATTCTTCAATAATATTGAGGCCTCATTTGTAATCGGCAAAATAGGAAAAGACACAGTTGGAATAAGTGCCAGAAGTCTAGGCAATTATGAAATAAGTAAAATTTTAGAAAAAATCGGTGGTGGGGGCAGTGACTATAACGGAGCAGCCCAATTTGAAAATACACCAATCAGCAAAGTTGAGCAAATGTTAAAAAAAGCAATCGAAGAAATGGGTGAATAAAATGGAAGTAATCTTTATTAAAGACTTAAAGAATCAAGGAAAAAAAGGACAAATAAAAAATGTAAAAGATGGTTATGCTGAAAACTTTTTAATTAAGCAAGGATATGCAGTCATGAAAACAAAAGAAAATCTTGCAAAATTACAAGCCGAACAAAGAACTAAAGCCGCAGCCGATGCTGAAAGCAAAAAACAAGCAACTGCATTAAAAGCTGAATTAGATAAATTAGTAATTGACTTTAAAGTAAAAACTGGTGATGGAGATAAAGTATTTGGAAGCATTAGCGTTAAACAAATAAAAGATGAATTACAAAAGAATAATTTTAAAATCGATAAAAGTCAAATTGAAATTCTTAGTCCAATTGCATCACTAGGATTTCATAATGTTGATATTAAACTATATCCAGGTATAACCGCAACAATAAAAGTACACGTAATAAAATAGAGGTGATAATATGAACGGTAGAGTTTTACCAAACAATTTAGAGGCAGAACAATCCGTTTTAGGAGCCTGTTTTCTTTCAAAATATGCTCTTCAAAAAGCAGGGGAAAATCTCACTTCAGACGCATTTTATAACGATAAAAATGGAAAAATCTTTTCTACCATGATTTCCTTAATGGAAGAAAACACACCAATCGATTTGACCACTGTTACAAGTGCCTTAAAAAAGAAAAATGAACTTACAGAAGTTGGAGGAGTAGAATATTTAACTGAAATAGTTAACTTTGTTCCTACTGCCAGCAATATAGATTATTATATAAAAACAGTAGAAGAGGCAGCACTTCTTCGTAGATTAATTGAAACAGCAACCGAAATAGCAACTGAGGGGTATAGAACAGATGAAACTGTTAATGAAATATTAGATAGTTCTGAAAAGAAAATTTTAAATATTGTTAAAAACAGAAAATCAAGCGAATTTAGAACAATCAAAGACGTTTTAATAAAAACACAGTCAGATCTAGAAAGATTATCTGAAAATAAAGGAGAAATTACAGGTTTAGCAACAGGCTGGTATGATTTTGATAAATTAACAACCGGACTTCATTCAAACGAATTTATTATCATTGCTGCACGTCCTGCTATGGGAAAAACAGCCTTTGCTCTAAATCTTGCTACAAATATTGCTATGAATCAAGATAAATCAGTAGCAGTGTTTAACTTAGAAATGAGTGCTGAACAATTAGCAATGCGTATTCTTTCATCGGTCGGACAACTAGAAGGGTTCAAACTTCGTACAGGAAACTTAATGAATAACGACTGGAAAAGAATTAATGAAGCAGTATCACAATTATCTACTACAAACCTAGTTATTGATGATACTCCTGGTATAACAATTGGTGAAATAAGAGCAAAATGTCGTCGACTAGCCAGTAGTGAAAAAGGTTTAGCCTTAATAGTAATTGACTATTTACAGCTAATATCAGGTGGAAAAAATTATGGAACCAATCGTCAACAAGAGGTATCTGATATTTCAAGAAGTCTTAAGACACTTGCTCTTGAACTAGGCGTTCCTGTAATCGCACTATCCCAATTGTCACGTAGTGTTGAAGCAAGAGAAGATAAACGACCATTAATGAGTGACTTACGTGAGTCAGGTTCAATTGAACAAGATGCTGATATTGTTGCTTTCTTGTATCGTGATGACTATTACAATAAAGAAGCAAGAACTGAAGATAATAACAGTATTAGTGAACTTATTATTGGAAAACATCGTAATGGACCAACTGCAACAGTAGAATTATTATTTAAAAAGAATACATCAACATTCTTAAACTTACGCAAAGATAGAGAAAGTGTGGAGGGGTAATATAATGTCTAAAAAGATTAAAATTCTAACAATATTGACAATAATAATATCTGTCTTTTTAACAGTAGGTTTTTCTTTCAAATTTAGTTCACCTAAAACGGTTTATCGAGTATATTTAAAAGGAAAATCCTTAGGTATTATTGAGTCAAAAACTGAATTAGAAGAATATATCGATGAAAAACAACAAGAGATAAAAGAATCATATGGAGTAGATAAAGTTTATGCTCCAGAAGATATTGATATAGTAAAAGAAATAACTTTTAATAACAAAGTTACAAGTGTCAAAAACATCTATAATAAAATAAAAGATTCGTCACCATTTACAATCAGTGGCTACAAAATCACTATCAAAGGTGTTGATACGACTGTTAATACAGAAGACGGCCATGAAACTCAAAAAGGTGAAAATCAAACTATTTATGTTTTAGACAAATCTGTATTTACAACCGCTATTGATAGCACCGTAAAATCATTTATATCAGAAGAAGACTACAACAACTTTGCTAACGATACTCAAGCAGAAATTGAAGATACAGGAAAAGTAATCGAAAAAATATACTTAGAAAATAAAGTAACAATCAAAAAACAAAAAATCCCAGTAGATGAAAAAATCTATCAAGACAAAGCAGAATTAAGTCAATACTTAATCTTTGGAACAACAGAAAAACAACAAGAATATATCGTTCAGGATGGAGACACTATTGTTGATATTGCTTTCAATAACAAAATGTCAACAGAGGAATTTTTAATTGCAAATCCGTCATATACAGATGAAAATAGTTTATTATCTCCAGGACAAAAAGTAAATATTGGTATTTTAGATCCACAAGTTAATGTAGTAGAGCAAGATTATGTTGTTGAAAGAGTTACAAAAAAATATACAACAGAAGTTAAATATGATACTTCGCAATTTGTAGGTTATCAAGCCACAACTCAAACAGGAGTAGATGGTGAAAACAGAGTTACACAAAGAGTATATAAAATTAATGGAGAAACAAAATCAATTGATCCAATTAGTACAGAAGTTTTAAAAGAAGCCATTAATGAAATCATCGTTAAAGGTAAAAAAAGTTATGGTTCAGGATATGGAAACCACGTCGCAACATCAGGTTCTTGGGGCTGGCCAGCATCATGTAGTATGGTATCAAGTTACTATGGATGGCGTTGGGGAACATTACACAAAGGAATTGATATTGCTGGATGCGGACAAGGTTCATACATATTTGCTGTTGAAGCCGGAACTGTCATATTATCAAAAGCCGATAAAAGTGGTGGTTACGCTGGTGGTTATGGAATGAACGGAGAAATTATCTTTATTGATCATGGAAATGGATATTATTCAGAATATGCTCACATGTGTCCTGGATGTAGATATGTTAAAGTTGGGGATGTAGTAGAAAAAGGACAACCAATCGGAGGAATGGGAAAAACAGGAGCCGCAACCGGTGTACACTTACATTTCGCTATGTGGTATGGATATCCACATAGAGGAACTCCTTTAAACCCAATGAATTTCTACTAATATGGAAATTAAGACAATCGCCAGTGGTTCAAAAGGAAATTGTTCAATAGTCTTATGTGATGAGACAAAATTTATAATAGACATGGGAATTTCCTATCTAACCTTAAAAAAAAGTTTAGAAGAAAATTCCCTTTCTTTTGAACAATTCACAGGTATATTAATTACTCATAACCATAAAGATCACATAAATGGTCTTGCATCTCTAATAAAAAAAACAAATCTCCAAGCATTCATTCCTCAAGAAATGTATGATGGACTAAAAGAAGTCCTTCCAAAAGACCGTTGTGAATTTATTGATGATGAGTTCAAAATAAATGATATCACAATTGAACTAATTCATACTTCACATGATGCTCCTTATTCAGTTGGTTTTATAATTACTCAAAATGATAAAAGTTTAGTTTACGTAACGGATACCGGATATATTAATAGAAAATATCTCAATAAAATGCAAGATAAAGACCTATATTTAATTGAAAGTAACCATGACGAAGTAATGTTAATGGATGGTCCATATCCCAGATTCTTAAAAGAAAGAGTTATTAGTGACAAAGGACACTTATCCAATACCACAACAGCAAAATACTTAAAGAAACTAATCGGTCCAAAAACAAAAACTATTCTGCTTGCTCATATTAGTGAAACCAATAATACAGAAGAACTTGCCCTAGAAACCACGAAAAAAACATTAGAAAATACAAATATTGAGATTTTGATTGCTAAACAATATGAAGAAAGTCCGATGATAGAGGTATAACAATGATAAAAATAATAACAGTAGGTTCAATTAAAGAAAAATATTTAAAAGATGCAATTGATGAATATCTAAAGCGCCTAAAAAAATATACAAATATTGAACTTATAGAAGTAAAAGATGAGGGTTTAGTAGAAGAAACTAAAGCCATTCAGTTAGAATCAGAGAAGATAAATAAATATATTTCTCCCAAAGATTACATAATTACACTAGAAATTGAAGGAAAAGAGTACACATCCACTGAGTTTGCTGAAAAGCTGAATCAAATACAAATTGAAACCAGCAACATAGTTTTCATAATTGGTGGAAGTTATGGTTTAAGTTCAGAGTTAAAACAGAAATCAAACCTTCATTTATCATTTTCTAAAATGACTTTTCCTCATCAATTATTTAGAGTCTTACTCTTAGAACAAATCTATCGCGCTTTTAAAATTTTGAATAATGAAAGTTATCATAAATAGGAGGTTAGTATGATTGGAAATAGTTGGGATACACTTCTTCAAGAGGAGTATCAAAAGGATTATTTTAAAAACTTAATGGACTTTGTAAAGCAAGAATACAAAGCGAAAACAATTTATCCAAAACAAAACGAAGTCTTCAATGCTTTCAGATACACAAGTTTTGAAAATGTAAAAGTAGTAATTCTCGGTCAAGATCCATATCATGGTCCAAACCAAGCCGAAGGATTATCATTTTCTGTAAGTAATGAAGTTTTAAAACCACCATCATTACAAAATATCTTCAAAGAACTAGAATCAGATCTAGGAATTCCTTTTCCAAAGTCAAATTCTCTTAAAACTTGGGCCAAAGAAGGTGTAATGTTATTAAATGCCGTATTAACAGTTCAAGAACATACCCCAACTTCTCATAAAGATAAAGGTTGGGAAACATTTACGGACAATGTTATAAAAATCTTAAATACAAAAAAAGACCCAGTTGTATTCATTCTTTGGGGAAGTTATGCCAGAAATAAGAAGAAGTTAATTACTAATCCAATTCATTATGTTATAGAGTCTCCTCATCCATCACCATTTTCAGCATATAATGGATTTTTTGGAAGTAAACCATTCTCAAAAACAAATGAATTCTTAAAAAGTAAAGGAATAAAAGAAATTAATTGGAGAGTAGAATAACTCTCTTTTTTTATCTATTGTTGTTTTTAACAAAAAACTCATAACATTGACAAAATCAAGGTTTTATGGTATAATAAGCCCCAACAATGAGAGAGAAAACATAAAAGTGGAGAGATAAAATGAAATACATGGATATTTATCATAAAATTCCAAATCCATTAGATGATGAGAAAGTAATTGAAAAAATGCTAGATGCTTATGCCGACAAAACAGCATTCTATACTGCTTTAACTAACAGAAATTCAAAAGATAAAAAACGTTATTACAGTATTTCCCAGTCTGATGCATTATATGCTTTACTTTTTAATACATGGAAAAAAGATATGTTATCAATACCCACCAGTTATTATGAACAGGCCATTAGAAATGGTTTATTTCAAAAAGACGTCTATAAAGTACTAGAGCTATTAAGAAAAACTACAGATGTTTCCACCAAACAAGAAGCCGAACAAGTCTTAAATAAACAATATAATGACAAAGAGTTAACTACTGCTATGGAGAAATATAGATGGGATAGCATAGGATTAGATAGTGGTTGGACACATATATCATCTAGATATGTTCATGCCAAAAAAGTAGCATTACCAAAGATAGAACACCGTTTATATATTAATGCTTTATCAACTGATCTTCATGAACTATCAAGAATCTTTTTAGAAAAGTGTACGTCAAAAAAACTACCATATTACTTCAAAATTTCTGAATATGATAGACGAGATGATAATATTGTAATCTATTCCGATACGAAGAACTTACCTAAGTATCTCCAAGTATTAAGTGAAATTGAAAAAGAATATCCACAGATAATAGAAAGATGCGGAGAACCACCAATCCTAACAGGAAAGATAGGAAGTTGGGTTGGATATGGAAGTGAACCCCTTTGTGAACATTCATCATTTAATTCAGTTCGTGCAGATGTTATTAAAAACTCTATCGAACAAGAAATGAAGGCTTGGTTTAGAAAAAACGCTGCAACCAATGTTCAATTTGAAGGTCAAACAATTAGTCTTTATCAATATTTAAGTAAAAAAATTGTTGAAAAAGAGTTTGCTAATTCTAAAAGAATATTAGAAAGAAATCCCAAAAGCATATATGCTAGATATTCTTTAGATGAAATGGCAAATCCTAATGTCGCAACAGCCATAGAACAGTTCTTAACTCCTCAAATTGTTCCTATAATAGATGCTTATTTAAAAGGAGACAGTAAAGGAAAAGAAATAAAGTTCAAAATGTATGATAAAGAAAGAAAAATCTATGGTTGTGATATTATTGATGAATTAATGGCCTTTGTTCCAATTATTAATAAAAATAATAAAACTTTTGGACAAAGAATCAAAAAAAGAATAGAAGAAGAGTCTAAAAGAATTGGAATTGATTCACATAAATATTGTTTTGATATTGAAAATGTTGAATTATTGAGAAAAGCAGATGCAGTTCATACCCAACAAGAACAACCAAGAGTATCAACAACATTTGCATCAGAGGATTCATCCCAACCAATAACGCCTCCAACAGAATACAAATATAGACCAATGACTGCCGCAGAAATTCTTGATTCTCAAAGGAAATTAGCAGAAATACCTGTTGCCAAAGTAAAAGTAAATAAATAAAACTACATCCGAGTCTGTAAATAATTCTGTGTAAATAAAAAATCTTTCCATGATAAAATATAAGA
>CAYXZZ010000020.1:0-23097 GCA_964470055.1 uncultured Mycoplasma sp. | reverse complement strand
GTTTTCCCTTATTTTATGCTACTTTCCACAGCATTGTTTATATTTTTTTCCCGAACCACATGGGCATGGATCGTTTCGACCGATTTTATTTACACGTTTTGGAATTTTCTTTGTCTCTTCTTTAACGTCATTTGTTATTTGTTTTTTAGAAACTGTTTTTCTTTCGACATTGTGACGAATTTCTGCTTTTAGCAAGAAAATTGAAACATCTTTATCTATTTTTTGCATCATTGCATCAAATAAATCAAATCCTTCCATTGTGTATGCTCTAAGCGGATCTTCTTGAGCGTATCCACGTAAGTGAATTCCTTCTCTTAAATGAGACATTGTGTTAATATGTTCCATCCAATAATTGTCTAATACTTGTAATGTAATTACTTTCTCGAATTCATCTGTTACTGCTTGTGGAATATCTTTTAATTTTGCTTCATATTCTTCAATTACCATTTCATAAAGTTTAGATATGGCTCCGTCAGCGGATAAGTCGTTGATGTCTTCTTTTGTAATGTCTTTTTTCAATAAATTTTCATTAGCAAATTCTACAATTTCTTCAAAGTCTTCATCTGTTAGATGTCCTTCTGGATAAAGATGAGAGTTAACTAAATCTTGAATATGATTTTTAAATGATTTTAAAACCATTTCATGAATTGACTCACTATCTAAAATTGTATTTCTTTTTTCATAAATGATTTCTCTTTGATTATTCATTACATCATCATATTGAAGTAATGATTTACGTATATCAAAATTGTTTCCTTCCACTCTTTTTTGGGCTGTTGTTAAAGAATTAGTGAAAGTTTTACTTTGGATTGCTTGATCTCCTAAGCCCATGGTACTCATCATTTCTGAAATTCTGTCTGAACCAAAACGTACCATTAAGTCGTCTTTCATAGATACAAAAAATTGAGTATATCCAGGGTCTCCTTGACGTCCTGAACGTCCACGTAATTGGTTATCAATGCGGCGTGATTCGTGACGTTCTGTACCAACAACACATAGTCCACCTAATTCTCTTATTTCATTAGATAATTTAATATCAGTACCACGTCCGGCCATATTGGTTGCAATAGTTACTGACTTTTGACTACCAATTTTTGAAATAATTTCTGCTTCTCTTTCATGGTTTTTAGCATTTAATACTTCATGTGGTATGTGTGCTTGTTTTAATAATTTACTAATTAATTCACTTGTTTCAATAGCAATTGTACCAATAAGAACAGGTTGTCCTTTTTCATAACGCTCTTTAACAAAAGCGATTAATGCCTTATACTTTGCCTCTTTAGTAGCATACACTAAGTCTGGTGCATCAATACGAATTACTTCTTTATTAGTTGGAATTTCAATAACATACATGTTATAAATATTCCTAAATTCTTCTTCTTCTGTTTTGGCAGTACCGGTCATTCCTGATAATTTCTTATACATTCTGAATAAGTTTTGGAAAGTAATTGTCGCTAAAGTTTTAGTTTCTTGATTAATGTTAACCCCTTCTTTGGCTTCAATTGCTTGATGTAATCCTTCGGAGTAGGCTCTACCTTTCATTAAACGACCTGTGAATTGGTCAACAATAATTACTTCACCTTCTTGAACAACATAATCAACATCTTTTTTCATTGAGTAGTTTGCACGTAGTGCTTGATTTAAGTAGTGTAGTAATGAGGCATTGTCTACATCATATAAATTATCTATATGGAATGTTTTTTCGGCTTTATCTGAACCTGCTTCTGTCAAATTAACATTTTTTGTTTTTTCATCGTAGATATAATCTTTATTTTCTTTCAATCCTTTGGCAAAACGGTCGGCGTCAATATATAAATTGGCACTTTTCATTTCACCCCCTGAAATAATTAATGGTGTTCTGGCTTCGTCGATTAAAACAGAGTCAACTTCATCGATAATGGCAAAGCAAAGTTTTCTTTGAACTCTTTCTTCTTTACGAACAACCATATTATCTCTTAAATAATCAAATCCAATTTCATTGTTTGTTGAATATAAAATATCACATGCGTATGCTTCTTGCTTTTCTTTAGAATTCATATCTCTTCTATTAACACCAACTGTTAAACCTAAAAATCTGTGAATTCCACCCATCCATTCAGCATCACGCCCTGCTAAATATTCATTGACTGTAATAATGTGAACACCTTCTCCTGATAGGGCATTTAAATATGCTGGAAGGACACTTGTTAATGTTTTTCCTTCACCGGTTTTCATTTCAGCGATATTTCCATAGTGAATAGCTAATCCACCTAGAATTTGAACATAGTAATGTTTTTCACCTATAACACGAAATGCGGCTTCTCTTGCTGTTGCAAAGGCTTCAACTAAAATATCATCTAGTGTTGCACCATCTGCTAATCTCTTTTTAAATTCTTCTGTTTTTGCTTGTAGTTCTTTATCTGTTAATTTTGAATATTCTTCATCTAAAGCAACTATTTGATCTGCTATGGCAGTAAATCTTTTTAATTCTTTGTATTCATGATCGAATAATTTTCTTAAAAACTTCATTCTATCATCTCCTTCATCATATTATTTTATCAAAAAATATTACGGATGAAAAGCATTTATTACTTTATATATCAATGAAGTACATAGAAAAAGGCACCTCAATGAGTACCTTAATAGATTATTCTGATTCAATAACACCATAATTGCCATCATTACGTTTGTATACAACGGCTGTTTTATTAGTATCACTATCTTTATACATATAAAATTGATGTCCTAATAATTCCATTTGAAGAATTGCTTCTTCTTCGTTCATAGGTTTTACTTCAACTTTCTTTCTTTTCAATATCTTTGTATCAGAAACGTCTTCATCTTCTGATTCAAGTTCTGGTAAAACAAAGTCATATGATGTTTTTGTTTGTTTTGACATAATTCTTGTTTTATTTTTACGAATTTGCCTTTCTAGTTTGTCAATAGTTTTATCAACTGCTGCATAAAAATCATCTTGTGTTTCCTCAGATCTTAAAATAAATGTTTTTAACGGTATGGTAATTTCTACACGTTGTTCATGATTTTTTACTTTTACTATCACGTTTGCGCGAACTGTATCGCTATTTTCTAGATATTTTTCTAACTTTCCTAGTTTCTCATTAATGTAATCGCTCATAGCATCAGTAATTTTGATTTTATCACCACGAATTTTAATATCCATACTATCGCCTCCTTTACGACTTAAGTATAGCATATATTAGAAAAAAAAACTACTAAATTATATTAGCAGTTTCTTTTACTAGTCGAACATTAATTGCTTGATAACCTTTACTGGTTTCAATTAATTTGAATTCAACTAGTTGACCTTCTGATAGAGTCTTATATCCCTCTACCTCAATAGCGGAGTAGTGTACGAATATATCTTCATTCTCTTTGAAATCGATAAATCCATAACCCTTATCGTTATTGAACCATTTCACGCGACCAATCATCACTTCTAGCACCTCTCATTCTACCAATTGTTTATTTTTCTGTGGCGATATTAAGTTTACCAAAATATAAAGAAAAAAGTTTGCAATTTCCGTGAATTGCACATTTTTTGTTCTCCATTTGCACGTTTTCGACAAATTGTGTCAAATCAAATCTTTTTTGATCGAGTTTAATGCATATTATAGAATAAAAAATATATTTATATTTTTTATTCTATAATACTTTGTGTAAGGTGATGAGAAAAATGAAAGAGCAATTTTTAAATTCGACTTTAGGCTTTTTGCAGAAATATAATAATTATTCGGAAAGGGACCTAATGAAATTAAAGTATGGGTTAGAGGGAATTTACTTAACAATTACTAAACTTGTAATTATTCTGTTAGTGGCGTGTGCAATTGGAATATTTAAAGAAGTAGTTATAGTTTTAGTTTTATTTAATATAATTCGATACTTTGGTTTTGGATTTCATGCTGAAAAAAGTTCTGAGTGTTTAATTTTATCCTTAATTAATTTTATATTAATACCTTATCTATTTTTAAATATAGAAATATCTACTAATACTTCACTTGGTATTGCTGGATTCTGTTTAATTAATTATTTACTTTTTGCTCCAGCAGATACTGTAAAAAGACCTTTTAAGGATAAAAAGAAACGTATTATTAGAAAGATTTTAACTTTAGGAGTAGGAATTGCTTTTTCATTAATTATCTTTGTACTTAATAATAATTATGTAACCGCATTATTACTTAGCGCTTTAATCATTGAAGTTATTATGATATGCCCGTTAACTTATGCTTTGTTTAGACAGCCTTACAATAACTATAAAAAATAATTTTGGCTTTAATACAAATTGTATTTTAGTAATAAATAAGGAGGTACCAAAATGAAAAAATTAGCTAGTATTTTAGCAGCTGTTGCTTTATTAGTAACTGGAGCTGCTAGTATGGGATGCTATTGGGTTTTAAGCGACGAACCTGATTCTTGCGGACTATTTAACGATTAAGAAAACTAGACTTTAATTAGTCTAGCTTTTTTATTGTAAGGGTTTGAATATAATAATTGTCAACTACTTCTTGTTTGGAATCTAACCATTTATTTTTAGATAATAAATTATTAGCATAATATAGTCCATTTCCGTGACCTTCTCCTTTAGTTGTGATGCCACGTTCATTTCTTTTAGAAAAGTTATCACTTTTTACAAAGGTATTTGAGATAACTATATTTAGACTGCTTTTAAGATCATATACTTCTAAAGAGACAACTTTCTTTTTCGTTTCTATTGCTGCTTCAATGGCGTTATCAAAATATATACCAATTAATTTACAAATAATTTTCATTTTCTCTTCAGTTAAATCATTTAAAATATTTTTGTTTTTGATACTAACATCTACTTCTACTTTTAGTTTGTTCTTCTGAGCAATAGCGACCTTATAATACATAAGACCTTTCAAACCGCCTTTTGGAAGTTCTTTTAATTTGTGGACAACATCTCCCGCAATATTAATATTATCTTCTAATATGCCATTGATTTTATCTTTTACTTTCTTGTCTTTAGCGATACCGCTTATAACCGCTAGTTGATTTTTATATTCGTGACGATTTAATTGTTCTTTTTCTATCCAATCTTCAAAATTCTGAACATAGGTAAATAAAGTATCATATTCATCACTTAGTTGCTTGTAACTATTTTTGCTTTCGATATAAATGTATGCAATAACCACAAAGACGACCATAATAATTAAATTTGCTACATAGTTAGCCTTATTTATTGGATTGGTACTTATATTGTATACGATGTAGCAAAATCCTATTGTTAACAATAGTAAAAACACTATATTAAGAATTACTTTTTTATTTTTTATAGTATCATAAAACTTACGTACCTTTTCTTGAATAAACTTTGTATCTATAATTTCAGTGCATAAAATTCCAATTGATAAATTGGCCATTATTGAAATAAGAGGATCTGTTCTAATTATCTCTTGTGTGTAAAACTGTCTTAATACAGTTGTTACTACTATATCTGACACAATTAACATTACCATAAATATACTACAAGCAATAGTTGCTTGTTCAATAGTTATTTTGAAAAGGTTTTTATAAATGATTATATTAAGAAATAAAATTATAATTGTATAGATTGGCATATACTGAACTGGATGTAAAACTATTGATGTGACGACAAATGTTGTTATTGAAAATAAAATTGGAAAGATATTTTTATCTTTATTATTTAAAATTCTCCGCACTACATAAATTCCTGTAAGTACCATTATTGTAGAACATATTACATCATCTAATACCTCTAACATAGTTAATAATTCCTTTCTTTTTGTCTCTTGCGATAGAATCGGTTGATTCATTGTTTCTAAAGACAATTTTATTACTTTTGGAGATATAGCCTTTTACTTGTTCTAAATTAATTATTGTATTTCTTGATACTTTCATAAATCTTTTATCTAGAATTGTCATTAGTTTTGTTATTGTGCCAGGATATGTTTCTTCTCTTCCAAGCGTTGTATGAACTTTACATCTTTTCTCATCCTGTTCCTTTTCAATATAAGTTATATATTTGAACTCTATATTGTAGATTTCACCTTTATATGTATATCTTAGGACTTTAGGTCTTTTTTCGTAATTTTTCATAGCAATAGTCAAGGCTTCTTGAAGATGTTTCTCACAATTATCAAGTTTATTTATAAAATCAATTAACATTAATCTTTTGCTTAAGGCATCATATTTATATTCATTAAAGGAAGTGACCATTATTATCATAGAAGTCCAATCGTCTAACTCTTCTCTGATTATTCTTGCAGCATCTATACCTGAACCTTCATTCGTCTTAATATCTAAAATATAAATTTTAAAATCACCATTATCTTCTCTGGCAAAATCTTGCCATGCTTTTCCATATCCGTCAAATATATAACACTCATAATCATCATCGAACTTCATCATGAATTTATCAATTTCATTTCTATATTTCATGGCTAATACTTTTTCATCTTCACAAATTATAAACTTTAACATTATCACACTCACCGCCTCTATTTTATGTTATTAATTTTAACACAGCTTTTGGATAAATTAAAAGAACGTCTTGGCTTTTTACGTTCTTTTTAGCGGTTTTTTTTCTTGTTTTTTGTCTTTTTAGTATTTTTTGTAAATAGGTTGGCTACAATTGGTTTGTCTGGATTTAAATGAAGTGTTTTCTTTATCGACTTTCTGACGTTTTGACTTTTATCAGAAATTATTGAGGTGTGGAAGACAAACCATACGACTAAGATGAAAATAATTATGTATAAAATTTTTCCCATGATAGGGTCTTTTAATGTATAAAAAATTGAGGCGGCAGCAAAGAGAATATTTATTCCATATATAATTAATACCGTTGTTTTTGGAGAAAAATTCATTCCGAGAAGTTGGTGATGGAGATGTTCTTTGTCGGCTTGGAATGGTGGCTGTTTCTTTAACAGTCTTCGTATTATAGCAAATAGTGTATCTAATATTGGAATTCCTAGAATTGTGATAGGAACAAAGAATGATATTAATGCTGGCCCTTTAAATTCTAAAAGCGTAATTATAGCAATAATAAATCCCATAAATGTAGCACAGTCACCAGCAAAAATCTTGGCTGGATTAAAATTATGTAATAGGAAACCCAGTGTTGACCCTAACATTATTAATGTCAGTAACATAACTAGACTTCCATATCTTCCTTGATAAAAGCCGATTATGGCAATTGTTATATAAAAAATACTACAAATACCACCACTTAACCCATCTATTCCATCAATTAAATTTATTATATTAGCACAGGCTACTATAAATAAAATTGTAATTGGATAAGCAAATATTCCGAAATTTAGCGTATAACCAAAAGCAGTTATTTGTTCTAGCAATATTCCTCCATAAAAGACTATAACAGAGGCAGCAATTAAGTGTCCTAGCATTTTGTATGAGGCTTTGATTGGCTTTATATCATCTATAATTCCGGTTAAAATCATGATAAAGCTGCCAATTAAAATTGAATTCATTCTAACACTTTGTTCTCCAAAGAACATGTATCCAATTAGGAACGCTAAGAAAATTCCTACTCCACCAAGTTTTGGAGTTGCTTCCTTATGAATGTGCCTGTTTCCTTCTTCCGATCTTGGAATATCAATTGCGCCTATGTGAACAGCAATTTTCTTCATGACTTCCATTATGATAGCAGAACAGATGAATGTGACTAAAATTATTTTACTTGCATCTAGTATTTGCATTTTCATATATCTCAACTTCTTTCTAAATAAAATTATATATCAACTAAGTTAGAAATAGCAAATAAAAAGACCTATTATTGGTCTTCTTCAAGCATTTTTAATTCATCTAATAAAATTCCTGTTCCTTCTACAACACAAGTTAGAGGAGATTCTGCAATTAAAATTGGCACTTTTAGTTTTTCTTCAATTATGTCTAATAATCCTGTTAATAAAGAACCGCCACCAGTTAAAACTATTCCTTTTTCCACAATATCTGCGGATAATTCTGGAGGAGTTACTTCTAATACATTAATTATTGACTTTATAATTTCAGTTATGCTTTCTTCGAGAGCAGTTTTTGTTTCATCTTGAGAAATTGTAATTATACTAGGTAGTCCAGTAATTAAATCTCTACCCTTTATATCCATTTTTTTATTAGATGATGGATTGTAGACATTAGCAAATGTTGTTTTTATTTTTTCGACAGTAAGCTCTCCGATTAAAAGTTTGTATTTGTTTTTGATATAGTTAATTAAGTCTTGATTAAATGTGTTTCCGGCTATTTTGATTGAATTAGCGGTTACTATTCCATTTAGAGCTAGGACTGCTATATCTGTTGTACCACCACCTATATCAACTACCATGTTGGCCATTGGTTCTTTAATATTCATCCCGGCTCCTAGAGCAGCCATTTTAGGTTCTTCCTCAATGTATACTTTTCTTGCTCCAGTATGTTCTGCGGCTTCTTTTATAGTTTCTTTTTCAATTGGACTAATATTAGTAGGGCAGCAGATTAATACTTGGGGTTTAGTAAAAAGTTTTCTGGCTTGAATTTTCTTGATAAACTCATTTAACATAATTTCAGTTATTTCAAGATCAGCAATTACACCATCTTTCATTGGTCTAATTGTTTGAACTTTCCCTGGCGTTCTACCTAACATTTCATTGGCTTCATTACCTACAGCAAGAACTTTTTTGGTATCTTTTTCGATTGCGACTATACTTGGCTCATTTAGGACAATTCCTTTTTTCTTTATATATATTAGAACATTTGAAGTTCCAAGGTCTATACCTATATCATTTGAGATCATTTTTCCACATCCTTTTTAAGAAAAAAAGAGTTATTCACTCTTTACTCCTTGTTTGTTAGTTCTTTGTCTAAATAAAGAGTTGGATCTACAATTTGTCCACCAGCGTAGAATTCAAAATGCAAATGATTTCCTAAATCTTTATCTAAAGTATTTGTTCCGCTTGTTCCAAGCACTTGTCCTTGGGATACTGTATCACCTTTTTTTACTTTAATTTCTCCTAAACTCTGATAGATTGATACATATTCATTATTATGACTTACTTCAACTATTTTTCCTAATAATTCATCCTCTTTAACGTTTGTTACTGTTCCATCTAATACTGCTATAACATCAAACTTATTTTCATAAACAAAATCAATTCCTGAATTTTGAATGTATGTATTCTCGTGGTAAATAATTGATTTTTCTTGTTGTTCTGCTGTACCTTTGTAATCATAGTAGGTTTTTCCAACTGTGATAGATGGGTCAGTGAATGGATAAATCACTTTGATGGTTGTGTTAATTACGGCAATATCTTCTGATAAAATAGTGCTTGATACGTAATTAATTTTGTTTTCTTCTTTTAAGCCGTTAACAGGTTTAATCATTGTTATTACGGCAATAAGAATAATTATTCCTAAGATAGTTAGGAGTGATGGAATTACAAATGCTTTTAATTTTCCTTGTTTCATTTTCTTCACCTCATTATAAGTTTGGGCAAAAAAAAAGATTTTATACTTCTTTTACAAATAATTTATAGAAGTAAAAAAATCCATAAAAAAGTTAGTTACTAAATATATTAAAGCAAAGGCTAATAAAAAGTAAAATATTCTTGCTTGTACTACTCGATTTTTTTTGAAAATTTGATTTATATTTATTGAATCTAGTGACCATACAACTAAAATTGATACAAATATGTATAAGAAAAATTTGCTACTCATTAGTGTTTTTCCTCATATTCGCTTATTTTATTTATTCTTCTTATATGTTTTTCTTCTGTTGAGGATGGTGTTTCAATAAATGTTTTTATTATTTCTAAAGCATCTGTTGGAGAGGTTTTTTCTCCAAAAGCAACTATATTAGAGTTATTGTCTATTCTAGTAAACATTGCTTCTTCTTTAGTTGAAACTTTAGCGCAACGAACTCCTTTTACTTTGTTACAAGCAATACTTATACCAATTCCTGAACCGCAGATGGCAACTCCAAAATCTAATTCTTTTGATGATATCTTTTCACCTAAGATAAAGGCGTAATCTGGATAGTCGGTTGACTCTTCTGAATCAGTTCCTAAATCAATTATTTGATAATTTTCTGTAGATAATTGTTTCTTTAAATATTCTTTTAAATTGTAACCTCTATGGTCACTTGCTATTCCTATTTTCATTTAGTTTCTCCTTTTTAATTTTTGTAATATTAATTCTCCACCCATTCTTTGATTTAAGTGTGAATAATTTATTCCAGTTGCATCATGATCTATTTCTAGTTGCATTCTTCTTTCTAAGTCTTCAAACTCAGCTATTGACGTTGGTAGCTCAGATGCATATCCTGTTTCTACTTTAATTGTTCTTCTTAAAACATACGTTGTTTTAGTAGTAATATTATCTAACATCGGGCGATAATTTACATAAAAACTTCCTGGGTAAATGATTCCACCTGAAAAGTCACAGGTAATGAAATTTTTGGAACGTTGTTCTTTTATATTTGGATATAAAATTACTAAATCCCCTGGAAATAAAATATCACTGGTGTAGGATTGCTCTTCTTCAACTATTTTTCGATAAATAAAATCAATGGAATGTCCCTCATAATAGTCAACTATATCTCTACTTATACTAGTGCTTTTTAAACTAGCAAGTAGTTGGTAATACTTTTCTACTGCGGACTCACTTTTTGTTGAGAAAATTTCTTCTAGTGTTTGCTCTTCAAATTCTTTCATAGACCGATCCCTCATTATTATTATAGCATATAAAACTTTATCTTGAGGGAAGTTTACTTATTTTTACTTGTTTATTTTTATTCTTTCCACAGTTTTTGTGAATTATTTAGTTTTTAGATGATTTATGATGTTAAAAAAAGAAAAACTGCTTATTCAGCAGTTTCAGTTGTACTAAATCCATATTTTTTGTTGAACTTATCTACGCGACCTGCGCGAGATGCTCTATTTTGTTTTCCTGTATAGAATGGATGACATTTAGAACATACTTCAACATTAATTTCTGATTTTGTTGATTTAACTGTAAAAGTTTCTCCACATGCACATGTTACTGTACATTCTTTTACTTCTGGATGTATATCTTTTTTCATACTATCTTCTCCTTCCGCCATGACTTAGGTAGTCATAGTAATTCAAATGCGTTATTAGTATAGCAAGGATTTTACTATTTTTCAAGTTTTTTTGATATTTTATCAATGATTTTGTTTGATATTAGTTGATATCCTTTATAATTCGGGTAGTAACTATTAGGATTTGGAAGAAAAATATTTTTGTTTTCAGAAATTATATATGTTGAAATATATGTGACATCATCATTAGTTTTGTAAATGTTATTAAGACGTTCGATGGCTTTTTTTATGAATTTATTAGAAGAATCCGGATTATAGTAACCAATTACAAAAATTTCTCTATTATATACTTTTTTTATTTCTGCTATGAGATTATCAAAAGATGTTTCTATTTCTTTTATGATAACATTAAGATTTTCGTCTGTAAATTCGTTTGTTAGACTGAGTTTATATAATAAATCGTTTAAACCAACATTAATAGTTAAGTAGTCAGTGTCCCTCAAAATGTTTATTATATTATCATTTTTGTCATCTTTTGACATTTTTTGGTGAGTTAAAACCGTGTTGTAAATACTTTCTATGGTCATTCCTTCCGAAGTATAAGTATTTGAATATGTTTTTAATTTGTTGGTTTCTTGTAGGTAATCTTTAATGTAATCACTGTATCCGTAGTCAACTCTTCCATAGCAATCTATTCCTTTAGCAAAACCATCTCCTATTGCAGTATAACTTATATTATTATGGTTTGTATATTTATATATAAAAAATACTGATAAACTTAGGATAATTAAGGTTAATAACTTCATTTTTCTAGAAAACTTCATAGTTACCTCCATAAAAAAGAAATATAGTAAATTATATTTCTTTAATTTCAATTTTAGCACCTACTTCAGTTAACTTCTCAACTATATGTTCATATCCTCTTAAGATATGCTCTACATTGGTAATTGTTGTTTTACCTTCGGCAAGTAAGGCTGCTGCAACCATAGCGGCTCCAGCACGTAAATCGGTTGCAACAACTTCTGAACCTACTAATTTTGTTGGGCCTAAAATTGTAGCTGTTTGATTTTTAACTGTTATATCTGCTCCTAAATTATTTAAATATGGGATATGCATAAAACGATTTTCCCAAATGGTTTCTGTTACTTTTGATTTACCATTACTTTGAGTTAGTAAAACAGTAAATGGTTGTTGCAAGTCAGTAGCAAAACCAGGATATACTGCTGTTTTTATTGTTGTTGATTTGTAGTGAGAAGATTTTCTAACAATTACATAATCCGCCCCCACTTCTAAGTCAACGCCAATTTCGTCTAGTTTTGACAGTAATGAATCAACATGTTCTGGGATAATATTATCTATTTTTAAAGGATTTCCACATAATGCTCCAATAATAATGTAAGTTCCGGCTTCAATTCTATCTGGTATTACTTCGTGGAAACATTTTCCTAAGTGGTTTACACCAACAATTTTGATTGTTGAAGTTCCGGCTCCAGTAATTTTAGCACCCATATTGTTTAAAAATGTGGCGACATTAACTATTTCTGGTTCTTTGGCCGCATTATCAATAACTGTTGTACCTTTGGCTTTTACTGCCGCAAGCATAATATTGATTGTTGCTCCAACTGAGGCGATATCTAAATAGATATTTGCTCCCTTTAATTCTTCGGCTTCGACAATATATTTATTTTTAATATTTGTAACTTTGGCACCTAAGGCCTCAAAGCCTTTTAAATGTAGATCAATTGGTCGCGCTCCTATAGAACAACCACCTGGGAAATACATTACTGCTTTTTTGTATTTTCCTAGTAATGCTCCCATGAAATAATATGACGCACGTAGTTTTTTAGAAAACTTCTCTTCAACTTCAATGTTTTCCATATTTGCTGGATTAATTACAATACTTTCACTTGCTCTTTTTACGTCAACTTTTAAGGCGTCTAAAATATCACATAAGGCATCTGTATCCGTTATTTCAGGGATATTACAGATTGTTGCTTCTTCATCTGTTAAAATAGCGGCTGGAATCAAAGCAACTGTTGCATTTTTCGCACCACTTATTCTGATGGTTCCAGTTAATTCGTTAGAACCACAGATTTCCATAATTTTCATGTTATTATACCTCCACTCTATTTTATAAGCGTGTGTTAAATAGAGTAACTAATTCTTTAATTCGTTGTTTCATTGCTTGTTCACCACTACCTATAACTTTACGTGGATCATATACTTCTTGATCAGTATTTAATTTTTCTCTTACGGCGTTACTCCACACTGCTTGTAAATCAGTATTTATATTTATTTTTGAGATTCCACAACTGATTGCTTTAACTATTTTGTCTGCGGGAATACCAGTTCCTCCATGTAGAACTAATGGTATTGGTAGTTTTTCATTGATAATTTGCATGGTGTCAAAATCTAAATTTGGTTCACCTTTATAAAAACCGTGAACGCTTCCTAAAGCAGGCGCTAAAGAATCTATTTTAGTATTTTCAAATAATACTTGGCAATCTTCTAAAGTTGCATTTGTAGAAGATGATGTAATATTATCTTCTGTTCCTCCAATATGTCCAACTTCTGCTTCGACGCTTACTCCCTTTGTATGAGCATAATCTACTACTTCTTTTGTTATTTTTATATTTTCAGCTAATTCATGACGTGAAGCATCAATCATTACTGATGTGAACCCTGCGTCAATTGCTTTAATACATGATTCTTGCGATGTACCATGGTCAAGGTGTAGACACACTGGTGTTGTTATATTTAGGGATTTAACTAATTCTGTTACCATTGCTGATACAACATTAAATCCTCCCATATATTTAGCGGCACCTTCACTAACACCTAAAATTACAGGAACGTTTAAATCTCTACATTCTTCTAAAATATATTTTGTCCATTCTAGGTTATTTATATTGAATTGTGGAACAGCGTAGTGTTCCTTTTTTGCTTTATTTAACATTTCTATGAAATTTACTAACATTTCTTATCACCCAATTTAATCTTATGAGAAACTATGAATTTTGTCAACGAAATCAATGTTTTTGGCGTCAAGCAAACGTAAAGATACTCTTATTTATCTATATTAGTTTATTCATTTTTTAATTAAAAGTACTTATTAATTAATTCTTTAATAAAAGATGTATACTCTACTTCGTTTGTTTCTGTCTCTTCTCCTTCTAAAAGACACAGTGGTGGAAATAAGATACACCAAAAGTTTTCTCCAAGACCATCACCTAATTTAACGACAAGCGATTCATATTCTCCTTCTTCATAAATTATTCCTTTATACTCTTTTTCTGGGAAGTAATTCATTCCATATTCTATTGTGTAGGTTTCATCGACTTTTAGCTCTGCAAGAGTATTTTCAATTGTTTCTTGAAATGTGGGAATGGCATTTTTTATTGTTTCACGAGAAGCCACTATGTCTTTAGGAGTAAACTCAAGTTGTTTAATATTTCTATTTAAATTATAGGCAATTTGTTTTTTGATATTTTGATCTTCTAAAGTGTTACTGTTGGCTATTACTCTAAATCTTATTGCTTCTTTAGGGATTGTTACAAATACTTGTTTGTTTAAACATAGAATTGTTATTATAATGGCTGCTATTAAAACTAGTTTTTTCATATAAAAACCTCACTTTCAATTTAATAGTGAGGTTTTATTAACGATTTTATTCAAGATTTTTAAAAATAAATAACATTCTATCTTTTTCAGACAAATCTTTCTTTACTTCGATTTTAATATCTGAAAGATTTTCATAAGCAATTCTTTTTATGTTTTCTGCTTGAGTATACCCTATTTCAAAGGCTATTAGACAGCGGTCTTTCATATGAGGTTTAATATTTTCTAAGATTTTTTTATAACAGTCTAATCCTTCTTCTCCAGCATATAAAGCAAGATGAGGTTCATTTTCTTTTACTATATCTTCTATTTCTTCGGTTGTTTTTATATATGGTGGATTACTAATAATAACGTCATATTTTTTTTCCACATTTTCAAACATATCGCTGTTGATTAAATTTGCTTTGGAGGCATGTTTTACACAGTTTTTGTGAGTAACTTCTAAGGCCTTTTCGCTTATATCTATTAAATCCACAGTTTTTGTGGAAACTTTTTTTTCTAAAGTGAGACCAATTACTCCACTACCGCAACCTAAATCAATTATATCCACAGGTTCTGTGAAATACTTTTTTATATATTGAACTGTATTTTCTACAAGTTCTTCTGTTTCAAAACGAGGAATTAAGACATTTTCATTAATATCAAATATTTCTCCATAGAAATTTACATTACCAAGTACATATTGAATTGGTTTTCCTGCTTCAATAGCGACAATTTCTTTTTTATATACTTCTACTTTGTCTTCGGAAACAAAATCATTTAAGTGATTAAGTAGTTCTAAGGAATTTAAATTTAGAAGTTCTGCGAGTAACATCTTTGATAGTTCTGAATGACAATGGCTTTTTCCATATACTAATAAGTCTTCTACTCGCATATTACTCTCTCCTATTCTTCTCCTTGAAGTTTTCTCTTTTGGTCTTCTTGGATTAATGCATCAACTACATCATCTAATGCTCCATCCATAATTCTATCTAAATTATTTGTAGTAAAACCGATTCTATGATCTGTTACACGATTTTGTGGATAGTTGTACGTTCTAATTTTTTCGGCTCTATCTCCTGTACCAATCTTATTACGACGTTCTGCGCCTGCTTCTTCTAATTGTTTTTGTAGTTCTAATTCGTAAAGTCTAGTTTTTAAAACTTTCATGGCTTGTTCTTTATTTTGAATTTGGCTTCGTTCATTTTGACATGTAACAACGGTATTTGTAGGTAAGTGAGTAATTCTTACTGCCGAATCTGTAGTATTTACTCCTTGTCCTCCACAACCACTTGAACGATAAATATCAATTCTTAAATCGTTTGGATTGATTTGAATATCAATATCGTCATCTGCTTCTGGCATTACTAATACTGTTGCGGTTGATGTTTGTAAACGTCCGTTTGCTTCTGTTACAGGGACACGTTGAACTCTATGAGAACCACTTTCGTATTTTAATAGGGAATAGGCATTTTGTCCTTTGATAATAAATTCAATTTGACTAAATCCTCCCGCAGTTCCGTCTACTGAGTTATATACTTGATATGAGAATCCTTGCTTTTCAGCGTATCTAGTATACATTCTAAATAAATCTCCTGCAAAGATGTTAGCCTCATCTCCACCGGCTGCACCACGAATTTCTACAACAACGTTTTTATCATCATTAGGATCCTTTGGAATTAATAGGATTTCTAATTGGCTATCTAAGTCTGTTTTTTCTGCTTCTAGTTCTTTTAATTCTTCTTTAGCCATTTCTCCTAATTCAGGATCTTTTGTCATTTCTTTAGTGTTTTCAATGTTTTCTAGGACTTTCTTATACTTTTTGTAACAATTAACAATATCTTCTAATGAAGCCATTTCTTTTGAATATTCGCGTGTTTTTTTAACATCACTTAAAACTTCTGATTTTGTTAATTCTTCTTCTAGTTGATTGTACTTTTCTAGAGTTGCTTCTAATCTTTCTATCATATTTTCACCCTTTCTCGGTAATCAGTTGTATTATAACATATTTTTTTTAAGAAAAAAACTAGATTATTGTTCTAGTTCTAATTCATCTTCGTCGATTACTACTAAATCTTTTAATTCTTCATTAGTATCTTCATCGTAATCTTCGTCATCTGTATCGTCGAAACTATCCTCTAATGAATCATCTTCTAATTCATCTTGATTTTCTTCTGTTTCTTCTTCATCTTCTTCATCATCTTCTTCGGTTACTTTAACTACCTTATCTGATGTATGACGACTTCTTAAGTCCCATGTACCATCTTCTAGTAAGATAAATCTTTTATCTGTTGCTAATGAGGTATAGTAATCTCCAATCTTATTTTCAAAAGTGCTTTCAGGTAATTCTAAAAGGGAAATTATTTTCTTGAAAAGATCGGCTGTATTAATTGATTTTTTACTTTCTTCTAATATTAAATTTGTTATATCTTTGTTTGATAGTAATTCTAAATCATCTTTTGTCATTTTCTTAAGACTCATATTGACCTCCTATATTAAAACATTATATGTTTAATAAATAAAGTTTGTTAGCACTAAAAAGCGCCAACAAACTTATAACATAGTTTTTATACAATTACAACACTTTTTTACATTTTTTCAGGAACTTTTATTCCAAGAACATCTAAAAGCAGGTTATTTATATCATATACAAGTTTAGTTAAAACTAACCATGATTCTTGTAATTCACTGTTTTCTTCAACTAAAACTTTATTTTCTGAGTAGAATTTATTGTATAATGATGTAACTTTATATAAGAATTCTGCAATATCATTTAGTGATTTTGCTTCTTTTGATTTTGTTAAAACAGTTGGTAAACTTAAAATTGTTAAAGCAAGTTCTCTTTCTGTATCGCCATTAAGTATATGCATTTTTTCTTGTTTTAAATCCTTGGCTTTGGCTAAAAGAGATTTCATTCTAATTGTTGAGTAAAGAATGTATGAACCTGTTTTTCCTTCTAAATCAGCAAATTTTTCAATTTCAAAGACATAATCTGTTGCCCTATAAGGAAGAAAATCTGCATATTTTAAAGCAGCAATGGCTACTGTTTCTGAGATTTCTTTTTTTTCTTCTTCTGTTACTGATTCTGGATCGATTCTTTTGATTGTTTCTTCATTTACTAAAGTAATTAAATTTTTTAATGACATTACTCCACCATCTCTTGTTTTAAATGGTTTTCCGTCACGGCCATTCATAGTTCCAAATGGAATATGTTCTAATTTAGTTGTTTCATCCACCAATCCGGCTAATCTAGCAGCACGGAATACTTGTTCAAAATGCAAGCATTGTCTTCCGTCTGTAATATACCAAATTTCATCTGGATTATATTCTTTTTTACGTTGAAGAATTGTTGCTAAGTCGGTTGTTTGATATGAAATCGTTCCATTTGATTTAACGAATAATAATGGTGGCATTGGAGCGTTATCTGTATCTTCTTTTACTTCAACGATTTTTGCCCCTTCACTTTCTTCTAAAACTCCGGCTTTTTCAAATATTTCATTTAACTCATCGAAATATTCAACTGCATCGCTTTCTCCTAACCATAATTCATAGTGAACATTTAACTTATCATAAACTTGTTTAATGTCTGCTTTAGAGATTTCAATAACTCTTTTCCAAACATCATAATATCCACGTGTTTTACTTTGAATTTTAGCAGTAACATTTCTTGCTTCTTCAAGGTATGCTTCATCTTCCTTTGACTTTGTTGAGGCAAGAGGGTAAATCTTTTCAAGATCTTCATTAGTAATTGGTAATTCTACTTCGCTATAATCACCAGTATAGTTTTCATCAAAGAATGGTAGATTAGGATACATCTTTTTAATTTCTAGAACGACTAATCCTAATGGTCTACCATAATCACCTAAATGGGCATCTCCTAATACTTCATGTCCCAATAATCTAGCAAGTCTTTTTAATGCTTCACCAATGTTTGCACTTCTTAAATGACCAACATGTAAGGCTTTAGAGACATTTGCTCCTCCAAAGTCGATAATGATTTTTTTAGGGGCTTCTTTATCAATATTTTCTTCAATGTTTACTGAAATTGTATTTAATATCTCTACTAAGTATTCATCTGTTAGTGTAATGTTGATAAAACCAGGTCCAGCAATATTAATATTTGTAAATCTAGAATCTGTTGCTAAAACTTTTGCAATATCTTCAGCAATCATTCTTGGATTTTTACCGTATTTTTTGGCTAAAGTCATAGCGTCATTTAATTGATATTGACCTAAATCCTTTCTTCCTGATGGTTGTAAAACTAAGGAGTCTACTTCATAACCGGCTTGTTTAACTAAATTTTCTAGATCTTTTGTTATATTTTTAATAATACTCATATTATTTCACCTCTATTTTGTAATTAAATGGTTGTCCTTCGACTAAAAATTCTATTTCAATATTTTTCTCACATTTGAGCATTTTTGTTGTTTTGATAATTAAATCAAATGAACGATTAAATTCTTTTATAAAAATTGTTCCTCGAGAATTTTTATCTTTGTTGAAGGGATAAATCATTTTTAAAGAATCATTTTCTCTTATTAATTCTTTAGTTCTGTAATTAAAAGATGTTTTGGTATGTTGTTCATCTTGCTCGATATAAATAAGAGTTTTTTCGTCATCTTTATATATAGCAGGAACATTGTATTCATATGTTTTTTCTTGCGTTTTTAAGACTGTGTGAATCTTTACTTTTGACATATTATCACCCACTTCAAATACATGTCTAGATTATAACATATTTATTTATTTTTTCATACATATTTTACCTTTTTATCTTCAATAATAATAGTAGTAAAAAAGGAGTGATTTTGTGAAAAGACGTAAGAAATTTGGGTTTAAGTTATTTAAGTTGATGATATTTTTGATGATACTTGCTATTGGAGGGTCTTTTTTATATGTTAAATTTTCTCCTAAAGTACAGATAAATACTGCGAATAGTATGATCTTATATGATATTAATAATGAAGTTTTTTTTAAGGGAAATGAGTCAAAAGAATGGGTTAGTTTAGACGAGATATCTCCTTATTTGGTTGAGGCGACTATTTCAACTGAGGATAAAAATTTTTATAAGCACTTTGGTTTTGATTTTTTAAGAATTTTAAAGGCTTGTTATGTCAATATTAAGAGTGGTTCAACGATACAGGGAGCCTCAACAATTACACAACAGTATGCTAAAAATCTGTTTTTAGACTTTGACAAAACTTGGAAAAGAAAATGGGATGAGTTGTGGTATACCCTTAGAATTGAGGCAAATTATTCAAAAGAGGAAATTCTTGAAGGGTATTTAAATACTATTAATTATGGTCATGGAAAGTATGGGATTGAGAACGCAAGTAAATATTATTTTAATAAATCGGCAAAAGATTTGACTTTGGCGGAGGCTAGTATTTTGGTTGGAATTCCAAAAGCACCATCGAATTATTCACCTTTAATTAACTATGAGTTAGCAAAAGAAAGACAACTAACAATACTGAATTTAATGGTTAAAAATGAATTGATTACTGAAGAGGAAAAGAATGTAGCATACAATACTGAATTAGTATTTGTAGGAAATAGCGAAAAGGAAGAGTTAACTACGCTAATGTATTATTATGATGCAGTTATTGATGAGTTAGAGTCTATTGATACAATTCCGGCATCCTATAATGATATTAATGGTCTTAAAATTTATACAAACTTAGATATGGAAGCACAGAGAGAACTAGAAAAAAATGTCTTAGAAAGTATTCCTGATACTTCAGAAATTGAAACAGCGGCTGTTATGATGAATCCAGAGACTGGTGGGATTATTGCTTTAATTGGAGGAAGAAATTACAATAAGTCTTCTTATAATAGGGCTACTGATTCGATGAGGCAAGTTGGTTCAACAATGAAACCTTACTTATACTATGCTGCTTTAGAAAGTGGTTTTACTACAAGTAGTGCCTTTACTAGTGAAGCAACGACATTTACTTTTAGTAATCAAGATGACTATTCTCCACAAAACTACAACAGTACTTACGGAAATAAGCCTATTTCAATGGCTGCTGCTGTTGCTTATTCAGAAAATATTTATGCAGTGAAGACACATTTATTTTTGGGAAGTGATGCCTTAATAAATGTAGCAAGACGAGTGGGAATTACTGCAGAATTAGAAGAGATTCCTTCGCTGCCGCTTGGAACAAATGAAATTAATATTATTGAGATGGCTGCGGGATATTCGGCTTTTGCTAATTTAGGATACAAAGTAGAGCCACATTTGATTGAAAAGATTGTTGATGCTGACGGAAATGTTTTATATGAAGCAGATAATGAAAAGGAAATGGTTCTTAATTCGAGTTTGACATTTATTTTAAATAATATGTTAACGGCTACTTATGATCCTGATTATATTGATTATAATTATCCAACTGCAGTTAGCCTGTCTTCAAAGTTAACTCATAAGTACTCTTTAAAGAGTGGAACAACTAATGGTGATAATTGGAATATTGGTTATAATAAGGATATTGTTTGTGCTGTATGGGTTGGATATGACGATAATAGAAGTCTTAATACTACGGAATATAAATATTCGCAAAATATTTGGTATAAGTCAGTTGAAGCATACGAAGAGGGAAAGACCGATGATGAGGTGTGGTATGAGGTACCTAAAAATGTTTCAGCCGTGTTTGTAGAACCTATTTCAGGAAAGCCGATTACTGATGTTAATCAGAAGAAAAAACTGATGTATTTTATTAAAGGAACTGAGCCTTTAGCAACGGATCCAGTTTTTGATGAGATGATGGATAGTGAGTATGCTACTTAACTAGATTTTTATTGAGAAAACGCCTAGAGTTTGATATAATTGTCATAGTATTGAGGTGATGATATGTTATATGTAATTCTAGGAGTTGTAATCTTTATATCGATTGTGTTAATGATTATTACTGCTAATTATAATAAATTTAGATTTGCAATTATTAAAATTGATGAGGCTGAAAATAATATTGATGTTTTGTTGAAGAGAAAGCAAGATCTTTTGGAAAGAGCAAGAGCAATTATAAAGAAAGAACTTAAACTTAAGGAGTTTATGGAAGATATAGAATTCTTAAATGAAAGTACAATTAATCATTTTGAGATGAATAATAGTTTAAAGGAACTTTATGATGAATTGAATAAGGTTCTTGATGAAAATGAAAAGTTATTTAAGAGTGAAGCGTTGGTTTCTATTCTTGAAGAACTTAGTGATAATGAAGAAGCAATTCTTGGTTCTACTAAGTTTTATAATGATAATGTTGTTATTTTTAATCAGTTAGTTGGAGCATTTCCTTCTAATATAGTGGCAGGAATATGGCATTATAAGAGAAAAGAATTTTATAATAATGAAAAAAGAGAAATGTACGAAATATTAAACGAAAAGTAGAAAGAAGTGAAATTATGAGTTTTATTGAGACTATTAAGGAAAGAGCGAAAAGAGATATTAAGACGATTGTTCTACCTGAGTCTATGGATAGTCGAGTTATGGAGGCTGCCAGTAAGATTTTAGAGGAGAATATTGCGAAAATAATTATTATTGGAACACCTGAAGAAATAGCTGAAAGTTCTAAGGGATTTGATATTAGTAAGGCAATTATTATTGATCCATATACGAGCAAACTTACTGAAGATTTGGTATTAAAGTTTGTTGAACTTAGAAAAAATAAGGGTATGACTTATGATGAGGCTAAGAAATTATTACTTGAGGATTATATGTATTATGCATGTATGTTAGTGAAGGATGGTAAAGCAGATGGTTGTGTATCTGGGGCTTGTCATTCTACTTCAAATACGTTAAGACCGGCTTTACAAATTATTAAGACAAAGCCGGGTGTTGAATTAGTATCAGCATTTTTCTTGATGGTGGTTCCTGATTGTGAGTATGGGGCAAATGGAACTTTTGTATTTGCTGATTCTGGGTTAGAACAAAATCCGGATTCTATAAAATTAGCGGCGATTGCCGGAAGTAGTGCAGAAAGTTTTAAGTTACTAGTGGAGGAAGAACCAAAGGTAGCATTCTTATCTCATTCAACAATGGGAAGTGCGAAACATGCCGACGTTGATAAAGTTGTTGAAGCAGTTAGTATTGCTAAAGAAAAATATCCACAATATAAAATGGATGGGGAATTGCAATTAGATGCAGCAATCGTTCCTAGTGTGGCATCATCTAAAGCACCTAATAGTGAAGTAGCTGGTCATGCTAATGTCTTAGTTTTCCCGGATTTAGATGCAGGAAATATTGGATATAAACTAGTTCAAAGATTGGCTAAAGCAGAGGCTTACGGACCTATATGTCAAGGAATTGCGGCGCCTGTTAATGACTTATCTCGTGGTTGCAGTGCTGATGATATTGTTGGAGTTGTTGCTATTACAGCGGTACAGGCACAAAATAATTAATGAAAAAAACTACATTTTGAGGATGTAGGAGTGTGTAAAAAACTTTGTGTAAATGATCTAACCACGATATATAGAAGCAAATA
>CAYXZZ010000019.1:0-23150 GCA_964470055.1 uncultured Mycoplasma sp. | reverse complement strand
GTAAGTAATATTGTTGCCTTTTTATTTAAATCAAGTTTAAATAAAAAGAAAGAATACTATCGCCAATTTCATCAGCACAGCTGACAAAACTTGCCATGTATTCTTTATATAAAAATAACCTTAATACCTAATCTAACGAAAAGGTAAAAAGGTTATTTTTTTCTTTTGCTTTGCAAAAGTATTGATAAATAGATTTATTATCGCTACTTTCATTGAAACTATGTTTCAACAAAACGTACCACATAAATTTATTTTTTGTTATTATATTTTTTCTCTAACAATTTTGCAGTTTCTTTCTTTGCATTATAAATTGATAAATAAGTAAATAATTCATAAACTATCATTATTATAAAGAATCCTATTATAATAATTGGATTATTTGTTATATTTTCTTTCCATACTTCAACACCTTGAATTATTAAATATATTAAACCAAAGAATACTGTTGATAAAGTAGTTGTATCATCAAATGACCTTTGAATTGTTTTAGATTCTTCTACATCAGCATTTAATCCTCTAACGCTCCATTTTTGAATTACAGATAATACTAATACCATTAAGAATGGAGTAATAACCCAATACATTGAATAACCATAATCAATTTTAAATCCTAGAACTAATATTAAACTAACAAACATAAATAAATTTAACAATATTATTCCTAATCTTGTTAATAATTTTTTATTAATATTTCTTTTCATTTTTATTTCTCTCCCTTAATTTTAAATTTTGAATTAATTTAATAATTTCTTCTGATGTTGTAATTTGATATTTTGTATCTTCTATTGTATGTAGCAATAATTCTTTTTCAGCATCTAATATGTTTTCTTTTTTTAAGTTTTCTTTACACGATTTAACTAATTGTTCTGAATTACTAATACTACCTAAAACATTTACTTCTGCTTCTGCTAATTGATCTAAATTCATTTTTTCATAATAATCTTTGATAAATGGATTTAAAGGACTAACTTCAATACCTAAACCTATCATATACATCATGTCATTATAATTAACATCAATAATATTACTTATTTTTCTTAATGTTTTAGGATTGGGTATTTCTCTTTCGCCTGATTCTATTTTAGATAATTCAGCATTACTTATTTTAGCAATTTTAGCAAGTTGTCTTTGAGAAAGACCTTTCTTTTCTCTAGCTTCAGCGATTAATTCGCCAATCTTTTTTTCTTGCATACTTGTACACCTCACAACTTAATAATACTATATTTGTTAACAAAAGTCAACAAAAATATTAAAAATGTTAATTAAGGTGTTGACAACATAATAATTATGATGTATATTATAAATGTTACTAATAATTAACACTAAATACCAAAATGTTAATTTAAATAAGAAGAAAGGAGGAAAAAGTTATTGGTTAGGAACAACCTAGAAGTCCCTAACAAGATTTGGAAAGATAAACGAATCAAAAAAGAATGCAAAATAATATATTCGCTTATCTATTCAAAATGTTATAACCAAACAGTTATTCATTTAAATGTTGGGGATATACAACAAGATATCAAGATAAAAAACAAGGCATTAAGAAAACATCTTGATAATCTAAAAGACCTTAACTACATAGATGTTAAGGAATATGCCACAGGATTATATATGATCCACTTATTAAGATAGTTAATCAAAACACTTAATAAGATAGGTACAGTAAGATGCGAGGCTTATATTAGTACCTTTTCTATAAGATATATAGAATAAACCTTAAAAATAATATCTTTGGGGATAGATACAAAACAATCCCCTAGGGATATTATTGACTTTTTTAGGAAAAGAAGAGTACTTATTTATCATTAATAAAGGTGATTATAATTAAGTTAGATTGTGATTTTATCATAACTCCTAGAATATTATTTAATGATAAGAATTTATCAAGAACAGATATTGATATATTAAGTCTTATCATATCGCTTACCTTTAAATACGGATATTGTTATGCTTGTAATGATAAGTTAGCAAAATATGTTAATACTTCAATAAGAACAATAAGTGATTCATTGTCTAAATTAAGGAAATTAAACTATATAATAGTAAAGAGTGAATATAAGAATCGTAGAATATATATTAATCAAGAAAAAATACCAATGAAATCTGCTAATGATGTAGCAACAAAATGTGATGATATAGCAGAAAATTGTAGTCAAGAGGTAGCAGAAAGTTGCTGCCATAATATAAATAATAAATATAAAAATAATTATAAATATAATTATAAAAAAATTGCACCTGTACCAAAATAGCTAGAAGACCCTAGTCTTTGTGAAGCAAAACTAGCGACACCAGAGGAACAAGCCGAAATGGAAGAACTATTAAAAGAATTTAAAAATTAGAGAGGAGTGAAGTTTATGATTGAGGCAAATATTTATAAAATATGAAAAAAGGGGGGAGTGAGAAATTGGAGGTAGTATATAATGTAAAATATAAATTTAAGACAAATGAAACAAAAACTAATGAAGAAAAGAAAAATATTTTTAACAGAAAATTGTTAAATATCATTATGAAACTAGAAAATCAAGAATTAAGGTTAAATAATTCTTAAAAATGATATATAATATACTTGTATTTATCAAATGTATTTGTAGTCATTCTACAGTATTGGAGGAATGGCTATGATAGTAAAGGTAGGTGTATATTGTAGATTATCTGATGAAGATAGAGATAAGGTAAATAAAAATGATGATAGTGATAGTATAATAAATCAAAGAAGTATGTGTTTAAAATATGCTAATCAAAATGGTTGGAATGTTGTAGATATATACTCTGATGATGACTTTTCAGGAGCTGGAGTTGATAGACCTGATTTTAATAGATTAATTAGAGATTGCCAAAGTGGTAAGATTAATTTAGTTTTATGTAAAAGTCAATCAAGATTTTCAAGAGACATGGAAATTATTGAAAGATATTTACATAAAGAATTTATTGAATGGGGAGTTAGATTTGTAAGTATTGTAGATAATGCAGATACAAGTATTGAATCTAATAAAAAATCAAGACAAATAAATGGTCTTATGAACGAATGGTATTTAGATGATTTATCAATAAATATAAAAAGATCATTAAAGAATAAACGAGAAGATGGACTATTTATGGGAAGTTTTGCTCCTTATGGTTATGAAAGAAGTGAGGATGGACACAAACTAGTAATTGACCATGTTGCAGCTGAAGTTGTTAGAAAGATATTTGAAATGTATGCAAATGGTTACGGTTATCACAAAATTTGTGAATATCTAAACAATAATAATATACCACCTAGGTCTGTTTATAAAAAACAAAAAGGTAGCAAGTTTGTTTGCTCAAGTTGTGATTTAAATACAGTTAGGTGGAGCCCTGATACAATAGCACAAATGTTAAGAAACGAGGCATATATTGGTAATTTAGTTCAAGGCAAAAAAACATCTTTAGGATACAAGGTACATAAATTTAAAAAAGTACCTGAAAAAGATTGGTGTAGAATAGAAAACACACACGAGCCAATTATTGATATAGAAACTTGGAATAAAGTGCAGAAGATATTAGGTACTCACTCATCACCAACAAAGACGGGCAAGATTCATTATTTAAGTAGAAAAGTTTATTGTACTTGTTGCGACAAAGCATTTATGAGAAATGTATATAATGTTAAAAGTGAAACGAATGGTAAAAGAGCATATATGCAATGTAAAGGTAATAAAAAGTATCATATATGCGAAAATAACAAAGCAATAAGAATGGATGAGCTAGAACAAATATTATTAAATGCTATAAATGATTTATTAAATAATTACTATGATAAAGAGAATTTAAAAGAACTCTATGAGATTAGAAATCAACAAGATACTAACAATGATAAAATAAATATTCTAGAAAAAGAAAAGAAAAACCTTGAAAAGAAGATTGAAGAAAATAAAACTTATTATAGAAATCTTTATGAAGATAAAGTCAAAGGTATTATCAATGAAGATATGTTTAAAAGTATGTCTGCTGATTATTTAAAAGAGATTGAAACAATGAGTACAAGAGTTGAATATATAGATATAGAAATAAATAATATTCAATTAAGTAAAGAAGAAAGAAAACAAGCAGATGAAATACTAAAAAAATATAAACATATCAAGAATTTAAATAAAGTGATAATAGATGAGTTTATCGACAAGGTATATGTTGGAGTTTATGATAAAGAAACTAAAACAAGAGATATTGAAATAGAATGGAACTTTGAATTTTAGGTGGTAAATATGGTAGTAGAAGATGTTGGATTTTTTGAAATTCCAAATGAAATAAAAGAATTTTATAATAGTGTATTTGAATTGTATGAAATAAGAGAAAGGGTCGGAGAAATTAAAGGTATAAAATTTGATGTTTATACTAGAGATCATAATCCTCCTCATGTTCATGCTAAATACGATAAATATGAAATATCAATATCTTTGATAGATTTTAAAGTATTAGTTGGTAATATTCCAGAGAAAAATAAGAATATTGCTATTAAGTGGGTTAAAAAAAATAAAGATATGTTATTAAACAAATGGAATAATAAAACAATAACATCAACATTACCATTAACAAAATCTATGTTAGATTCAAAGGAAACAATAAAAATATAATATAAAATGATAAATATGGACTTTTTCTATACTAATGAATACAAAAAGACAGGAGGTTATAAATGAATCAAATAAAAAAATATAGTGAAACTACTTTTGAAAGTATAAAACACATTAATGAATATGGTAATGAATATTGGCTAGCACGTGAATTAATGTTAGCATTAGAATACAAGAGATGGGATAAGTTTTGTAATGTAATAGAAAATGCCAAAATAGCTTGTGAGAAAAGTGATTATATAGTAGCAGACCATTTTTCCCAAGTGGGAAGAATGGTTGAGATTGGATCTAAAACATCAAGAACTATCATGGATTTTGAGTTATCAAGATATGCTTGCTATTTAATAGTACAAAATGCAGACCCTAGAAAAGAAACTGTTGCATTAGGTCAAACTTATTTTGCAGTAAAAACGAGAGCACAAGAGATAACAGAAAAAGAATATAGTGAGTTAACCGAAGATGAGAAAAGATTTTATCAAAGAAATTTAACTAAAAAAGGAAATTATTCTTTAAATCAAGTTGCTAAAAAATGTGGGGTTAAAAATTTTGATAAATTTCATAATGCAGGATATAAAGGATTATATAATGGTGAAACAGCTAATGATATCGCTAAAAGAAAAAATTTAAGATATCGTGAAGATATTTTAGATAATATGGGAAGTGAAGAATTAGCAGCCAACCTTTTCCGTATTACTCAAACTGAATCAAAATTAAAAAGAGAAAATATCTCTAGTGAAAAAGATGCTAACGAAACACATTATAATATTGGAAAAAATATTAGAGAAGTAATTGCTAAAAATGGTGGAACAATGCCAGAAAAATTACCAACACCTAAAAAATCATTAAAAGAATTAGAAAAAGAAAAGCGTTATCAAGAAAAAATAGAAATGAAATAATAAATTTGGATTTAACAAGTGCCTGCACATGGCGGTGACGATCCAGGCGCAGTAGGAAATAATTTATTAGAAAAAGATTTAAATCTTCGTGCCGCCCAATATATGTATAAAAGACTTCAAGAATTAGGGATTCCTTCCGTTATAATAAGAAATACAGATGAAACTCTACCTAAAAACGAAAGAATAGAACGTGTCTTAGAAGCATACAACAATGAACCCAACACCATTTTAATTTCCAACCATATTAATGCTGGCGGCGGCGAGGGAGCCGAAATTGTATATGCCCTACGTAATGAGCCAACTCTTGCGACTATGGCCTTAAACAATATTGGAGATGCAGGTCAATTAATGCGAAAAGTATATCAACGACGTCTACCAGAAAATCCCAGTAAAGACTATTACTATATTATTAGAGAAACTGGAAATACTGAGCCATTACTTGTGGAATATGGTTTTATAGACAACGAAAACGACGCTAAAAAATTAAAAAGCAATCTAGAACTATACGTAGAAGGAGTAGTAAAAGCCATTGCTGATTATGCCGGATATACATATAAAGAACCAACTATAACAGATGATTATTATATAGTTCAAAGTGGTGATACTCTTTACAGTATTGCTAGACGCTACAATACAACAGTAGCCGAATTACGTCGTTTAAACAATCTTACAACCGATACTCTATCCATTGGAATGCGACTATTAATCAGAGAATTAGAAGAAGAATTTCCATCTTCAACATATACTGTTCAAAAAGGTGATACTTTATATGGAATAGCCCAAAAGTTTAACACAACAGTCTCCGTTCTAAAATCTTTAAATAACTTAACTTCAAATACTTTATCTATCGGTCAAATCTTACTTATTCCTTCCGAAGAAACACAAGAACCAGAAACACCAGGTACAAGTACACCGGTTGAAACACAATCTTATACAGTTCAAAAAGGTGACAGTTTATGGCTAATTGCTAAAAACTATAAAACAACAGTTGATGAATTAATTCAACTAAACAATCTATCAAGTATTAATCTTCAAATAGGTGATATTCTATTAGTTCCAAAACAGGCAACTTCAACCACTACCTACACAGTAAAAAGTGGCGATACCCTATGGTCAATTGCCAGAAATAATAATACTACAGTTGATGAAATAAAATTATTAAATAACTTAACTAATAATTTATTATCAGTAGGTCAACAACTAATTTTACCAAACTAAAAAAGAAGCCACAGCTTCTTTCTTCATTTATTATTAATCAGTGTTCTTTCTTGCTACAACTACACCAACTGCAACAGCAGCAACAACTCCAACTAGAACTAATAAAATTAACACATCTCTAGCAGTAGAATCCTCTTCTTCTACATCAAGATCAACATAGTTCATTACATCATATCTTTCAGCTGGCTCTTGTTCATATTCTGATTCAATTTTATCAAGAATTGCTTCTTTATAGTCATCCGCAAACCCATTCCAAGATTGATTTCCAACTATAATATAAGGAACACCATTAACTGTTTCTTTTCTTACACTTGCAACTGCTTCCATTAATTCACTATTTTCTTCATCATACCAAACTTCATAAGCAACAAGATTGAACTTATCTCCGTATTCTTCTTCAATCTCTTCAAACCAAGTGGCAGCATCTTCACAATGTGGACAACCATCACCATGGAAGAAATATAAATTAACTTCATTGCTTTCAACAACTTCCTCATCGCTCCCAGTTTCAGTTGCATCATCTGCAAAAACACCAAAAGGCAATATAAGTAACGCTGCTAAAACAACTAAAAGAAATTTTAATTTTTTCATCTTCATAACCTCCTAAAATAATAATATCACAAATTAAAAAAATATAAAATAAAATACAAAAATAATACTAAAAAATACCAAATTTCATCATATTTTCACAAAAATATTTAATTATTTTCTTTTAATTCCTTATCATTTATAATTCTATCAGCATCTTCCGTTGAAATATACAACTTACATTTACATATCCCAGTATTAATAAACTCATCACACGGACACAATGTACTTTCATTAACATCAATTCTACAAGGACAATGTCCATTCTTTTTTTGTAAACCTTCTAATATTATATTTACATACTTTTTATCTGGATTAATTCTAAAACCTTTCATAATTCCTCCTAACCTTTAACATTCTTATTTTGTTTTTCTAACACTTCATCAAAATAAACAACTTTATCTTTTGAATCTAATACCTCAAACACGCTACCTTTAAAGTCATCATCAGATATAATAGCCCCAACACATCTTTTTAAATCATCTATTCTTAACACTTTATCCACAACTAACTCTTCAAAGTCAAATCCATATAGTAATGAAAGGGCAGAAACAGTGGCTTTAACATTATCAGTATATTCACTCGCAACTTTAATACGTGGACTTTCCCCATCTACCTGTATTTGGTACAACTCTTGAAACTTAAAATCATCTACTCCCTTAAATTTTACTTCATCTAAATCTATAATATACCCATCATTTTCATTAAATATTATATTCCTAGAATGCATATCTCCGACAAATACTCCATATTCATGTAGCATTCTCATCTTCCTAAATACACCGCTTACAGCATTCCTTTTAATACTATCATTAATAGACTCATCACCAATTGCATCTTTAAATGTTCTGCTATTCGGAATGAATTCCTGACTAAACCCTAAAAAATAATCTCCTTCATAAAAAGTAATTCCAATCTTTGGGGAAAACAAAGGATGCTTCTTAAAAAATAAAACATTCCTCTCTTTTTCTTCTATAAATGAACGATTATCTTCATAAAATTTATACAAAATCCCATCTTCTAAATAAAGTTTTCCACCATTACTACTATCATCAATCCTATCCATAAGACCTCCTAAATATTACTGCAATCAAAGTCCGGGATAAAACTCTCAGTCGCTGTATCACCATCTTGAATAAATGCCATTTTAACACCTAAATCACACGCATAATTAATAACTTCCGAATATTCACTTTCTGTAACCGTCCAATTCAAATTCGGATAAAGAAGAGTTTTTGTAACAGGAGTATATTGATTCATAATACTAATATAAATATTATCACCATATGTCTCATACAAATATTTAATAATCTCCTTAGCATCATCCTTATGCCCTGGAAGAATAAGTACTCTAACTATTAGTCCTTTTTTCATTAATTCATCTTCCATAATAAAAGTTCCAACCTGTTTGTACATCTCCTTTATAGCCTTAGTTGCCACTTCAAAATAATCATTACAGTTTGAATAATTTTTCCCTAACTGATCATCAAAATACTTTAAATCAGCCAAATATATATCAACAAGACCTTCTAACATTTTAATACTTTCAACTTTTTCATAACTACTAGTATTATAAACAACAGGTATAACTAATTTTTCCCCTTTTATTTTTTTTAGAACATTCGCAATCTGATAACTATAATGCGTAGGGGTAACTAAATTAATATTATGGGCTCCCATATCTTGTAGTTCTAAAAATATCTCTTCAAGCCTCCTATTAGATATTTCTTTTCCATAACCACCTGTACTAATTTTTTTATTTTGACAGAAAATACATTTCAAATTACAATGTGAAAAAAACACCGTACCACTACCATTATCTCCAGATATGACCGGTTCTTCCCAATGATGTAAACTATAATGTGAAACCTTTATTTTTTCATTTGCTCCACAAACACCAACTTTTTCATATCGATTAACGCCACATTCTCTAGGGCATAATTTACAATTTTTTAATATATTCATAACAAAACCTCATACTTATTTTATCACAAATAAAAAGAATAAACTACTTATCCAGTAACCTATTCTTTAACTCTAACTTTTCCTCTCTAGATAAAAAGGCTGCATTTATTGCATTCAAATTAAATTGTAAAATATCATCATCAGTAAAGCCAAAATTATCCTTTAGTAATTGATACTCTCCATCAAGTGATGTATTAGAAACCGTCCTATTATCTGTATTAATTGTAACTCTAACCCCCAACTCAACTAATTTTTTTATTGGATGCTTATCTATTGTTTCAACCGCTCTAGTATCAACATTACTCTTTGGACATATTTCTAAAAAAACATTCTTATTAATTAAAAGATTAACTGTTTCTTTATCCTCAATACTTCTAATACCATGACCAATTCTTTTAGCCCCAAACCCAACTGCTTCTTTAACACTTTCATAAGAAGCCGCTTCTCCTGCATGAATAGTAAATGGAATATCATTCTCCCTTATAATATCAAATAATACTTTGAAACTACGTGTACTATATCCAGCCTCATCTCCAGCCAAGTCAATTGCACAAACTCCATTACCCAAATATTTCTTTGTCAATTTAATAATTCTATAATTTGTTTCAAAATCAAAATGCCTCATCATACAAAAAATCAAATTTATTTTTACACTTGGTACTTTAGAAAAACCTTCTCTAATTCCTGTAATAACTCGATCAACTGATATTTTTTTATCATGAAACAAAGGACAAAATCTAACTTCTGCATAAATGACTTCTTCTTTTTCCAAAGTTTTTGCTAATCTATAAGAAAATTCAACAATATTTTTATAATCTTGAAGTAATTCTCCTGGTAAACTGAATTTTTGTAAGTATTCTTTTAAATTAGTAGAATGTTCACTAACCATCTCTGCATAAACATCTCTACCAATCAATTCTTTTGCATAGTCAAGATCCAATGATCCATCTAAATGTAAATGTAATTCAATCTTCTTCATAACACTCACCTTATTATAAGTATAACATACCAAGAAAACTAGTATTCTAATAAATGTAAAAACCTAAAATGAAAATGTCTACAACAGTAAAGTAGAGACTATATATTTTTTTTATCATTCAAAATAATTTCAATTAATTTTTTAGTGCAAAAACTAGGGATATTTCTCTTTGAGTAACAAAGTCCGATTCCTCGACTAGGAAGTTCTGGCACTACGTTTAATTTATAAACTTTTCTCTCTCTTAACTCATCTTGAATATACTCTTCTGTAGTATAACCAATACCAAATCCAATTCGTACAAATTCAACAATCAAACTAAAACCTGAAATCATCATATCTGGAGAAAAACTAACTCCATTTTCTTTACCATAATTATCCAAAAAACGTCTCGTAATTGATCCAGGGGCCTGTAATATCAAAGGATATTTAACTAATTCCTTTAACTCAATCGTTTTATTAGTTAAGTCCTTATAAGCATCTCCCACAATAAAACAATCATGAACTTCTCTCACCTTAGTAATTTCAATATCACTCATTTCCTCATATGGCAAATTTATAATTACTAAGTCAATTAATCCCTGCCTAAGCAAAGAAAATAATTTTGATGATATTGCTGTTTGGATTTGAATTTTTATTCTTGGATATTTTTTATGAAAAATCTCTAAATACGGAATCAAAAACTTTTTTGTTAGAGTAGTACTAATTCCAATTCTAATAGTTCCAGTTTCTAAATGAATCATTTCTGAAAATTTATGTTCCGCATTATTGATAAATTCTATTGCTTGACTAATGTACTTATAAAATTCTTCTCCTTCTTCAGTAAGAACAACCCCTCGTTTAGTTCTCACAAACAATTGTCCAGCTAACTGTTCTTCTAACTGTTTTATACATTTACTAATTGCCGGCTGACTTATCATTAATTCATCTGCGGCTTTAGTAATATTACCGGTTTTTGCCACTACATAAAATATTTTATAGTATTCAAAACTAATGTTCATACAACAATAACCTCCAGTTATGATAAATATAAATAATATATATTTTAATTATAAAAGAAAAGATAATATAATGCAATTAGAGAGGTGATAAAAATGTTAATTTCAATAGTTGGAAAGAGTGGTAGTGGAAAAAGTACAGTTGCTAAAACTTTAACCACATATGATGAAAGAATTTTTCACATAGATGTGGATAAAATATCTCACTATGTTTTAACTCTTCCAGAAGTTCAAGAGAGAATACGTACTGATATCTCTTATGATTGTGTACTAGATAACGAAGTTCAAAGAAAAACTTTAGGTAAAATTGTTTTTGCCAGTCCAAAAGAGATGCAAAAGTTAACTGATATAACGTGGAAAGAAATGGAACGAGTAATTGATGAACAAATTGCCAGTCATCAAGATAAAATAATTCTACTAGATTATATCTTACTTCCTAAAACAAAGTATTTTGCCCAAAGCGATTTACGAATTTGGGTTGATGCACCATACGAAGTAAGGTTAGACCGAGTTATTAAAAGAGCTGTCGCAGCCGAATCTATCACACCAGAATATTTTCTTCAAAGAGATCTTTCTGGAATTGACTACGAAGAAAGACAATATGATATTTTTATAAAAAATATTAACAAACAAGAAACTAAAAAAGAGGTGAAAAAAATATATGAAAAGAGTATTATATCCAGGTAGTTTTGATCCAATCACTAAGGGTCATATGAACGTTATAAAACAGGCAACAGATTTATTTGATGAAGTAGTAGTTGCTGTAATGTTTAATCCTGCAAAGAAAAATCCCTTCTTCACATTAGAAGAAAGGGTAGAACTAATTAAAGAGCTTTATCAAGATAACAATCAAGTAAAAGTTATTAGTGGAAAAGGGGCAACAGTAAAACTTGCCAAAGAACATAATTGTAAAGCAATAATCCGAGGATTACGTGGAGTAACAGATTTTGATTACGAAATTCAACTTTCAACCATCAACAGAAAACTAAGTCACAATGAAGTTGGAACCGTATGTTTATTCCCTGAACCAGAATACCAATACATTTCATCTTCGGTAGTAAGAGAAGTGTTCTCTCTTAACGAACCTATTAATGAATACGTAGAGCCAACGATAGAAAAGGCCATGACAAAAAAATATCCCCGTTAGGAGTGATTATATGGAAATAAAAATTTTAGGAACAGTTTCACCATATTGTAAAGATACAAAAAACTGTCCCGGCTATTTAGTAACTGAAAATAATACAAAAATTATTCTTGATTGTGGCAATGGCTGTACTAGAGAGTTAAAACTACCAGAAGATTTAAAAAATCTAACCATTATAATTTCTCATCTTCATAAAGACCATTACGGAGATCTTCTATCATTAGGTTATGCCTCATATATTTTTCATAATCTAGGTTATCTTTCAAAAAGAATCAAAGTCTATATTCCAAACGGCGAGCTCATAACAAGGCTAGAAGACCATCAAGCATCTGATGACTGTAAAAAACTAAAATCCGTTCAAAAACCAATTATTGATTATCTTTTTCTCCAAGAATTTGGACATGAACAGTATTTTGAATTTATTCCATATGATGAACAAACTAAATTAACTATTGGAAATCTTCAAATCGATTTTTCTAAAAATCCTCATCCAATAAATACATTTTCTACAAGAGTCAAACATAATAAAGAAACTTTTGTCTATAGTGGTGATACAGGTTATTCTAAAAATACATTAGTAACATTTGCCCAAAATGCTGACCTTCTCCTATGCGAAGCAACCTTTCTTAACGGGCAAACAAAATCAACAGACCATCACTTATATGCTTATGAGGCCGCAACAATCGCAAGAGATGCCGATGTAAAAAAACTACTCTTAACTCACTTTTTCCCAGAACTTGATAAAGAGTCCTACGTTAGTGAAGCAAAAACAATTTTTAAAGATACTGAAGCCGCTGAAGAAGGCAAAATCTTAAAATTAGGAGGTATAAAATGACTAAAAAACTATTAGACATGCATACACATACTTGCTACTCAGATGGAGAATTAACTCCCGATGATTTAATAAAAAAAGCATCAGCAGAAGGCATAAAAACCATTGCCATTACTGATCATGATACTTTACTTGGTGTTCAAAACATTACTATAAATCCAGCAGATTATAATATAGAAGTCATTCCTGGTATCGAAATTTCTGTAAAAGTTCCAGTTGGCAGAATGCACGTCTTAGGCCATAACATCGATATTTGGGATCCACACTTAAACGAAAGAATGAAAGAACTTCATAATCGTAGTTTATATTCTGTAACAGGAGTAATTTGCCAATTAAAAAAAGACCATGACATTGTCTTTTCAACTGAAGAAATTCTTGAAATCTTAAATAAAGAAAGAAACATTGGTCGACCTGATATTGCTAGACTTCTTCTAAAATATGGTTATGCCTCATCCGTAAATGAGGCCTTTGATAAATATTTAAACGAAGCCTATGAACGTTGTGGCAATGTTGCTAAAGGTATTTCTAAAAAAGACTGTATTGAATTAATAAAATCAGCCCACGGTTTCGCAACACTTGCCCACCCATACTCACTAAAACTATCCAAGGAAGAATTAGATACTTTTGTTGGAGAACTTGTTGACTACGGCCTAGATGGTATTGAAGTATATCACAGTAATCATACTCCAGAAATGACAGAAGAATATCTTCATCTTGCCAATAAATATAATCTTTTAATAAGTGGAGGAAGTGATTATCATGGGCCAACTATTAAACCAGATGTAAATCTTGGTACTGGTAAAAACAATATTAAAGTAAAACAATTAACTTTACTTGATTTGATTCATCGAAGTAAAAATTAGCAACACAAAAACAGTTCCATAGAACTGCTTTTTATTTTCTTCCAGCAACAGTCTCTAAATCAAAATAGAAACCATACTCCTTATAATACTCATCACCAATAAGAGCATCTTTTGTCTCAACATTTACGCCACCAAGGCCCTCATAAAATTTAATAGCATTTTTATTATCTGATAAGCACCATACAATCATATTATGTTTTCCTTGATCAAGTAACTCTTTAGCAGTCTCTATCAGTAAATTAGAACCAATGCCTCGATTAGTTTCATTCGGTTTAACATACAAACTAACTAATTCTGAATCATATTTACCAGTTTTATCGCTAAGAGCAAAACATGAATATCCTAATACTTCGTCTCCCTTAACTGCCACTAATACTAAATCTTTATATTCTTCAAAACTACTAATATAACGTTGCGTTTGACTTTCATAATCAAGTTCATTCAAGTATTTAGCCGCAACAATTTTATCATAGGCTGTTCTCCAACCATCAATTTTAATTCTAGCCATTTGCGCTTGATCTTTAAGTTCATTCTTACGAATAATATAATCTTCTCCTTTACCAAGTAATTGCAAAGCCCGATTCATATTCGCAAGAGCAGTAATAATACGTGAATCTTCTAAAGCAAAAGTCACTCTACCAACCATTTCATTTTCATATGGCCAACTAATAGATTGTCCCACTAAAAATCTCGTTCTTGAAGTACGATAAAAGAATACTAACAAATCTTTTTCACTATTAATAACCATTTCCTTATACTTCATTCCCTTAACCTTAGTAAAGTCAAGTATTGCGAAAAAACCTGATTCTGGTTCCAAATTTTCCGGAAAACTAACATAAGGAAGACCTTTTAAAATATTGGATACATCTTTTTCATCAATTGTATTACGAATCTTTTTTTCAATAGAACTACGTAAACTCAAATCCTCAATAGAATTAATTCCGTCTACTAACGCCTTAAGCAATGCAAACTTTTCCTTATAGATGTTTCTAAGTCCACTAAAATATTCCTTATAAACTCGATCCCTTTCACTAGTAACATTAAATGCTCCCGCCAAGGCTCTACCAACAATATCAGGAGAAGAATCCATTCCTTGAAAAATTCTATTAATAAGCTCTCTAATAATAATTTCATCAGCAACAACAAATCCTGCTCTTAAACTTGCCATTCCATAACTCTTAGAAAGGCCAAATAATGAAATTGTATTTCTAAACATTCCTGGAATAGTCGCAATAGGTTTGGCAATTTCCTCTTCATCAAATGCTAAATCACGGTACACTAAATCATCAATTACAAATACTCCACGTTTTAAACAAACCTCACCAATTTCTCTTAAAAGTTCCGCATCTTTTTCTCCCATAACTTTTCCAGTTGGATTATTAGGATTTGCATTTAAGAAAGCAACAACTCTCGGAACATATCCTTTTCTTCTATTATAAACTTTCTGTAAACTATCATTAATATCATCAATTTTCTCAGCCAACTTCGTCGGATTAACTAACCAATTATCCTCCTTAGAAAGTGGCAACACTTCAACTTCTGCACCTTCACGTTCTGCTCGAATAGTAAATAAACCATAATTTGGACCGGTTACTAACACAACATCTCCTGGTTTAGAAATAATATTAATAATCATATTAAAAGCAATCGAAGTAGATGGTAAAAACGTAATATTATGAACAGACAACCCTTTTTCATCAATATCTGAATAAGCATAAGGGGTATTATTAATAAATCCCTCTCTTTCCACATATTCAAGCAATACTTTACGTATTTCATCGTCCCCCTCAGTATAAGGATACTTATATAAGGTTTCTGAATCTAAACTCTTCTTCATCTCTTCAATTGACAACGGAAAAGCCGGATATTTAGTTGGATTTCCACTACCTAAATCAATATCTGGAATTGTTGTAATGTTCTCATCTCTTACCTCATATCCATAAAAGTCAATTGCATCCGCAATACTTTGAACAGTTGGATTAAATTTTTCTCCATCGGCTCTAAGTCCAATACTAGGAAGACCAAACCTTCTTTCACCAAGTTCTGGATTTTCCCTCAATAAACGATCTATAGCGCTAGATTTTATTAACATATTCTACCTCCAATTAATAATCTTTATTTTAATTAAAGAAATTTCTACCAATACTATATCACAAAACTCATACGTTCTCAAAATAATTTTAGTAATACATAAAATGTAAAATAAGACATCGAAAAATGTAAATATAAAAAAAGTAGACGCTAAAAAAACAAGATAAAATATATAGTTGTAACTAATAATAAATGTAAACAAAATATCATCAAATGACAATCAAAGTCGCTTTATGTCAAATAAAGGCAATTCCACTTAATTAAAAAACATCCACTAGCAATAAAAAATGTGCTATAATTAATAATAAGATAGGTGATAACATGGAACAAAGATATAAAGAAATAAACAATTTAATAACAAAAATGGCCCTAGGTAATCCTAATATTACTACCACTCAAATAGCAAGAGCAAGAGCCATATACACAACTGATAATCGTCCGCTTGAAGAAATAGAGAGGGACCTTCAAGCCTATTCTGATGAGATAAATGCCAGTAAAAGTAATATTCCATCTTTAGCAGAACAAATTACACGACAAGAAATCAAATCTCAAGATACTGTTCAAACAACTGTCTCATCAAAAGAAACGGAACCAAAAACGGTAGAAAAAGAACAGGCCACTGGAGAAATTTTATTAGAACCAGCCCAAGAATTTTCAACTATTAAACATTCCGTACCTTCAACAGAACCAGTTGATGAAATGGCCGCAATGCTTAACGAGTATGAACAAATATCCGCAACTCATAATTATCAAGCAAGCACCTTCCACCACGAAAATGTCCAAGAAAAACAACTGATAAAATCTCAAAAACCACCAATTGAATCAACACTTATAAATAATGAAAATGGTCAAAGTAGTACATCAAACCTTCTAATAGTAACAGCCGTACTATCTCTTATCACAACCATAATAACCATTTTTACAATCATAGCCAACTAAGAAGATATTTCTTCTTTTTTTGATTTTGTCATTCGATTGACCAATCTACTAAAAAAAGTGTATACTTTAATATATGAATAGGAGAGAAGACCAATGAAATTAATAGAAAACTTATCCAAAGAACAATATGAAGAATTTTTAAACCAACACCCAGAATCATCTCATTTTCTACACTCTTACATTTGGGGAGAGTTCCAACACCAAGAGCGTCACATCAAACCACACTACATTGGATACGAAAATGATCAAAACCAACTTGTTGCGGTTGCCTTATTACTAGAAAAAAACTTAGTGTTTGGATATACCTATTTATATTCTCCAAGAGGTTATGTAATTGATTATAAAGACAAACCTTTATTAAAATCTTTTACAGAAGATTTAAAAAAATTTGCTAAAAAGAAAAAAGCCTTATTTATCAAAATAGACCCCGATGTAAAATTACATAATTTAGATATCGAAGGAAACATCATCAATGACAAAGATAATAATGAAGATTTAGTACCATACTTAGAAAAACTTGGATACAAGCACTTAGGATTTAATAAAAACTTTGAAAATAATCAACCAAGATATACTTTTCGACTAAGTCTACAACCAACTATCGAAGAGATAACTAAAAATTTTCATCCTACTACCAGAAAAATTATTAATAAAAATAATCCATACAATTTAGAACTTATCAAAAATGATCCTAAAACAATTGATGCCTTTTTTGAAACCATGTCACAGACTGCGGATCGTGAAAACATCGTTAACCATTCTTATGATTACTACAAAAATTATTATAAGACTCTTCATAAAGAAAATATGAGTGATTTATACGTAGTTACAGTTAATGTAGATAAATTAAAAAAGACATATCAAGAAAAGATTTCCAATTTGGAAACCTCTATTAGTAAAATGTCCGATGAAAAATATAAAGATAGCGAAAAAAATGCCAATAAGAAACAAGAGTTTATTAATCAATTAACTAAGGCTAAAAAAGAATATGAAGTAATCGAACCAATTAAAGAAAGAAAATTAACGTTATCTGCAATTCTAACTGCCAAATATGGCAACAAAGTCTGGACACTTCATGGTGGCAACAACACTCTGTTAAGAGAATTAAACGCCAACTATTTTATATATTATGAAATAATTAAAGCTGCTAAACAAGAAGGGTATGAAATCATTGATTTCTTTGGTACTACTGGCACTCCTACACCAGATAATCCTGTATATGGAATTCATTTGTTCAAAAAAAGGCTAGGAGGGGAGTACACAGAATTTATTGGTGAGTTAGATCTAATCATCAACAAACCAATTTACTATTTATATAAAACTTTAGTACCAATCAGATACAAACTTCAAAAACTTAAATATCATCACACTAGAAAAAAATAAAATACTAGACTATGAATTATCAAGTATTATGATAATCTCAAATGTCTAGTATTTTTTTACTTTTACTAATATTTCATAGAAAAATTGTATTTAAATTATTCTGCTTGAATATCCATAGCCGGAAGCACATTCATACTTTTTTGATATTGCCTTTCTTTCTTGTTTTCCATTTTTCTCATATGCTTTGCAATAATAAATGCATGTTCACCATAATCAGTTTCTCGAGAGAAATTACTATATATTTCAAAAAGTAAAGATGCATCAGCCTTTTTAAAGTCTACTTCTTCTAAAGTACGTTCAATATGTGAATGGAATGTCTTTATTCCCATATCCAAATCATTTCTCGCAACATCAACATAAAATTGTGAAAAAGGACTTTGCATTTGTTCTAACAAGTCTTCTGGTGTAATTGGATTTCCAAAGGCATCATAACCATCTAGTTCGCGTGCTGCCTTCATAATCATATCCTTAAAAAGATAAGTTCCAACTTCCTGTGTTGGGAATCCCAGCCCCTCCAATATTTTAAGTACTTCCATTTCTTGCATTCTTTCTTCTGAAACATTCTCTAAAGAACCAGTTTGATATTTAAAATAATCTTTTCTATCATCTTCAATTATTCCTAGAAAATAACCTCTAGTGGAAAAAGAATTTTGCGTCTTTTGGCTCTTGGTGAATTTATTTAAATTTTGCATCATAGAATTCCTCCTTTCTTTTATAGATGTCTTCTTACCGAACAAAAAGCGACAAAAAAAGTACGAAGCCATCGTCTTCAGTGACTCCGTACTTAGAAAGTTCGTGTAGGTTTAACCCCGAGATAGCTCACATAATGCTTATATCTCCTCACTCGTCATTAATTATACTCCTAATTTTTTATTTGTCAACCTATTTTTGTTGATAAACCATTTTGTAAATAATTATTTTACTTCATAATCATCGTCATCATCATCTGTATAACTAGCAAGTCTACTATATTCTGTTGAGTTAATCCCCGGCTCAATACATAATCTATTAATAATATCATCAACACTCTCAAGACCGTTATTAATAATTTCCAACTGCGCTTCAATTATTACTGAACCAGTATCTTTTTTCGTACTAAAATTTTTTAAAGAATTCTTCTGAGATTTTAATTTTTGTACCAACAAGTTTTTAACATCCATTTCCTTATCGCTATTACATTCAACCACTAAACTATAATATTCTGCCTTAGGATTAATTCTTTTCATTATTTTTCTTGAAACAAATCTCAATACAATATTAGAAAGTAAGATATATCCAACACCAATAATTGCTTCTCCAACTAATCCCAGTGCTGTTAAAGTTCCAATTGCCGCACTACACCATAATGTTGCCGCAGTATTAAGTCCTCTAATATTAACACCATCTCTTAAAATCACCCCCGCACCTAAGAAACCAATCCCAGATACAACTTGAGCCGCAATTCTTGTGATGTCATTCGCAACTGTCAATTCTGAAACAGAAACAAATAGAAAAGCACCAAGTGATACTAATGCTATTGTTCTAATTCCTGCAATTTTTCTTCGGTATTGCCTTTCAAGTCCAATAATAATTCCTAAAATAAAACATACACTAATACGCCCTAAAAAATCTAAATACTCCACTTTTTATTCCTCCTTAGTTTATTGGCCTATTAATTTTCTTTTCAAAAAATAATATGTCAAGTTACCTAAATTATAACAAATTTCTAAACTATTGAAAATATTTATAGCACAATAATTTAAATAGAAAGTAAATAGTCATGGAACCACATACTTTCTTGTTCAAAGCAAACATTTTAACGATATAAATCTAAAACTAACTAAAATTCCACTCTATATAATTAAAAAATAAAAAGTAATTAAAACTAAAGCTTAACTACTTTTATCTAACGCTCTATTATAAACCATTGCTTTTTGTGGAAAATCCTTTTTAGTATCAAGTAAAGTACCATTTAACTTTTGTTCATACATTTCACTAGAAAATCCGTAAATTGCCCTAACAATAGAATCCGCATCTTCTCGACTAATTCCATATTTTTCACATTCTTCATCAGAAATATTAACCGCTCTCATATGAAATTCAAAAAATATATCGGCTAAATCTTTACCTTCAGCAATCTTTTCTACTACAAATGGATGTTGTCTTAATTCCGGAATAATATTTGGATTATCCATATCAACATGATTTTCACTTTCATATTTAATAAATGTTGTAGAAGAGTGGATCTTATCAATCATATTAACAACCTTTGATTCTAAATCAACGAGACCCTCATAATCAGTAAGAATCTTATAAACATCCATAACATCTCCAAATGTTTCTCCTAAGTAAGCAATTGCTAGATTTGTAACTCGTTTAATTTCTTCACTAGATACACCTTCAAATCGTGTAATATCACCAGTTATTGCTTCTGGTAAATCATGAAGTAATATATAGTCATTTATTTTTTCATAGTCCAAGTTATCTGGCAAATATTTCCGAAGTATTCTTACCATTAACTGTAAATCCAAAACATGATTTTTTACATCTTCTAATCTAAATCTCTCAATTTGCCATAGATGTGGACCAGTTCTTTCTGTATCACCCAAAATATCAAATACCATAAAGAATTTGACATCTTTCTTAAAATTATATTCCATAAAATTACCTCACTATTTGCTATTCATAGTTTTTGAAAAAGACTTTATATTATCAACAGAAGTACAAACCGCGGTATATGCCTCTGACAAATTTCCAATTACTCCTTTTAACTGCTCATGGTCTTTAACTACTACATCACAATCATCTACTGTGGCAAAAACAAAATTATTTCCATTTACTTCTTGATAACAAATATTACGGTCAATCCCTAGTATTTCTAGAGTCCTTTTAACCTTAACTTTTTTCTCACCATTTAACTCAAGTAGTTCACTAAAAGTTTTTCTTTCTCCAACATATATATGAAATAAAACATATCCCTGATTAACAACGCCTTCTTGATATTCAAAAACATCAATTGCCGCTAAAGTATCTGGAATATCATAAGACCCATCTCCCACAGGCACACTTAAACTAAATGGTAACATCTGATCATTAATATCTCTTGCATTTATCAGTGTTAAAGTCACTTTATCATTACTTCTAAACATTTCCTCTTGCCTCCTCTAAGCATAACTACCATTTATTATACAAAATAATTAAAATTATTCAATAAAAAGAATCGCCCAAAGACGATCTTAATCTTTAAAAACTATATCTAATACCATAAGCACTAGCCATAATATATTTTTTATTTCCAAAAAAATCACTATAGAAGAAAGTATAAGTTCCATCTTCTTTAAACGTATAACTATCATTTTCCTCAATAATAATATCATTTCGTACATTTGCTAGTTTCGCAGTAACAGTTCCGTCATTATTTTTGGTATAAACAACGGTAACCGTCCCAGCTTTTGTATAAAGTTCAGTAAACATTTTATCGATCAAGGGAATTCTTTCGTCTAAAAACTCACTAATTTGACCAATGTCATATCCCGGAATATTTTGCCATTTTTCATTTTCTCTTTCAAATGCCTCATCAGGAATTGAACTATAAAAACTACTAAACTTATCCATCACATATTCTTTATTTAAAATCTCTTTTCTAATTTCAAAATAGCGATCAGCCAGTTCATTAGGGAAGCATCTTTTAACTTTATTCCACAAATTACTATCACTACTATCTCCAACTAAAATATCATAGTTTAAAGTATCATTCCCACTAGTAGTAGTTCCCCAAGAAGAATCCAAATCATATAAAGTTGTATACCAAATTTTCCCATCATAAGTAACAAGTAACATATTTTTAGCGGCATTATCAACAAGTTCAGCAAACTCCATCATTACATAATAATTTAAAAGTGAATCTAAATTAAAATACTTGTGAATATTTTCTTTAAATTCTTCATCACTACTATTAACAACAAAAGAATGAACTCTATTTAACTTTTCTAAAGTGTTATCTGTCTCGGGTCCTGCTTCAACTCCATAATCTTCAAAAGTTGCTCCTACTTTTTTAAATAATGTTACATCGTTCCAAATATCAGCCGCAACCACAATATGATTTTCATTATCTTCATCCATATTAAACATCCAAGCATCCTTTGGAATATTAAGTGTATATAAACCTAAAAATTCCCCATTCGCATAAATTTCAATAGGAGTACCGTCAATCTCTCCATAATTAGGTGTATCCATTAATAAATTATATTTTTTTTGAATATCCGCAACAATATTAGCCGTAACAACATTTCTTGTATGTGTTTTATCAATCCAATTAGCCTTAAGACAATATTTATATTGTGCTCCCCATCCAAAATCAATAGTATACTTCTCATCAAAATCTTCATCTTTATAAAATTTAATTGTGTAATTTTTCTTACTGTAAGAAAGACTTGATGAGCCTTGAAGTTTAATTTTCGCATATCCCTCAAACTTTATACTTTCACTCTCATAGGAAACAGAAATTTTATTTTCCTGTTTTTTGTCTTTTAAACTTTTAATGTCCCCGTCTAAGTAAAGTTTTGGTAATTCACTAACAATTTTAGCGGCAAAAGTCTCATCAATAATATCATACTTATTTTCGCCAACAAACCAAACTCCTACTAAAAATAAAAATAGCATTAGAGTTGCTATTGCTTTCTTCAC
>CAYXZZ010000018.1:0-23837 GCA_964470055.1 uncultured Mycoplasma sp. | reverse complement strand
GTAGTTCGTGCTAGTGAAGGAAGAAGTTACGTAGTTGCCGACTTACCCGGTTTAATAGAAGGGGCATCACTTGGAGAAGGCCTAGGAGATAAATTCTTACGTCATATCGAAAGAACTAGAGTAATAGCCCATGTCATCGATATGAGTGGTAGTGAAATGCGTGATCCATATGAAGACTATCTTCTTATTAACAAAGAATTAAAAGAATTTAATGAGAAATTATTAGATAAACCTCAAATTATAATTGCTAATAAAATGGATATTCCTGAGGCTAAAGAAAACCTAGAAGAATTTAAAAAGAAAGTAGATGCAGAAGTCTATGAAATATCAGCGGCCACAAATCAAGGTCTTGATAAAGTAGTAAACCGTCTTGCCGATTTACTTGATGAAATTCCATCTAATCCATTATATGATGACAGTCAAATTGAAAGTCATGTTCTATATAAATTTAAAAAAGAAGAACCATTTACTATCAGAAGAGAAGACGATGGTGTTTGGGTAATTGAAGGAAAAGAAGTAGAACGAATCTTCAAAATGACTAAATTTTCTAGTGAAGAAGCCGTTTATCGTTTCTCTAAGAAATTACGTCGTATGGGAATCGATGATAAACTACAAGAACTAGGGGCAGAAGAAGGAGATCAAGTAAGAATCTTAGATTTCTATTTTGATTACAAAGATTAATTTTTAGGGGCGTGTTGAATATATGAATTTAGAACAAATAACTACTAGATTAACTAAATTAGTCAAAAGAATAGGTGGCGGAACTGATGAAAAAGGCCATCATATTCCAGGGATTAATGATTGGATTAGAAAAAATCTTAAAACAGATCCTAATGCTTATGAAATAATGGATTGTAATATTCAGTTTGCTGAATGCTTAGCCGATTTAAAAGCCTACTATGTATCAACTGGTGATATTCCATCCGATTTAGATGAACAAGAACTTATGGCAACCGTTACCTTTTTAGCGGCACTTCATCCAGAAGTTGAGGACTGTTATCGTGAACTAGGAACAATGGATATTCTTCGAAAGATTGCCGAACATCCGTTTTTCACAACCGAAGAAGCAAATGAGATGTATTGTAGTATTAAAGCCTGTCAAGATAATGTTGACTATATTGCACCTCCTGATGAGGACTTAAGAAGAATAAAAAGAGAATTACTATGTAAATCAATGAGTGTTCCATTTTATATATGGCAAGTAAAAAGAACTGAAAACACCTATCAATATGATAATAAAACTGAATTTGATAATATGAAAGAAATGTTTGCTCTATATGAAGCAAGTGAAAGTCCTTGCCAGTTTAAAGAACCACTCACCAACTTATTTAAAACTATCGAAAAAGATTATAAATACAGCACACCACAGGTTTTAGAACAACCACCTAAAAAAGAAAAGAAATAATTACTATGTGTGCTTACTAAAGAAAGGAGCATATATTTATATGCCAAAAATACCAAAAGAAGAATACAACCGTCGAGTAAATAAATTTTTAGAGGCACACCAAACTAGTTATACACCTCGTGAAGCAGAATTTATAAGAAATAATGCTACATGGGGATATGAAAAAGATTATGTTTCTGATATCATGAGACAAATTTATGACGAAGTAGGTTTACTAGAAGATGAACAAAATATGTATGAAGGCTTTATCAAACTTCTTCAACAAAACTTTGATATTAATAGAGATATCATTGAAGTTGGTGGAGGAGTAATTCCCTCTCTTTCTAAACGCTTAGCCTTACGACAAAAAACAGGAACAGTTACAGTATATGATCCACGTGTAATTGAAAATATTTCTAAAACAGATAATCTAATTCTAAGAAGAGAAATGTTTGGTAGAAATACCCCATTAGGTAATTCTACTATGATTATTGCCTTCATGCCCTGTGATGCTACCAATATGATTATAGATGTTGCCTGTAAACATAACCTAGACTTTATGATTGGTTTATGCGAAGGTGGTATGCGTCCAGGATATGAGTGGTTAGAAGACGATGATGAATGGATTAGTCATGTCAAATATAATGCCTATCGTGGGATGGAAAATACAGATATGGGAGATTTAAAAGAAGCATCTATGGCAGAATACCATAATCCATACCCAGTAATATATAATAAACGTAGAAAATCTTAAAATATTAAGATTTTTTGTTTTTTGAAATAAAACTTGTGTTATAATTAAAATAGAATAGGAAAACACGAGGTGAACTAATATGAAAAGTCCAGAATTTTTAACATCAAAAGGTGTAGACGTTCAAAAAAGTTTAGAATTATTTGGTGATATTGAAACATATAATGCCACAATAGGAGATTTTATTGTTGGTGCTGCAGGAAAAACAAACAAATTAAAAGAATACATGGCTGCAAAAGATATGACCAATTATGCAATTTATGTTCATTCTCTAAAAAGCGATGCCAAATATTTTGGTTTTACTAAACTAGCCGAATTAGCCTACGAACATGAACTACGTAGTAAAGCAGGGGATGTCTATTATGTATATGATAAATTTAATGATTTAGTCGCAGTTGTCAATGAAGCAATATCTTTAGTAAAAGAGTATATGTCAGATGCCGCTCCAGCATCATCAACTATTAATCAAGAACCCCAACAACTAGTTGCTACTGCTCCAGTAGATAATCCATCTGTTTCTAAAGGAGAAATATATACTACTCAAACAATTCTTGTAGTAGATGATTCAAATATTGTCAGAAACTTCGTTAAAAGAATTTTTGATGGAAAATATGCCGTTGGAACAGCCAAAAATGGTCAAGAAGCCATTGATTTAATTGAATCAAATAAAGATAATGATTACATTATTGCTGTCTTATTAGATTTAAATATGCCCCGAGTAGATGGTTTTGAAGTATTAAAGTATATGGATGAAAACAATCATTTCGATAGGATTCCCGTTTCCATAATTACCGGAGACTCTTCTAAAGAAACAATTGATAAAGCCTATGAGTATCCAATCGTTGATATGATCGGAAAACCATTCAACGAATCATCAATAAAAACAGCCGTCGAAAAAACAATTATGTATAAAGAAATGTTATAAAAAAGAAGTAACTTGAATAAACTTTCAATTACTTCTTTTCTTTATCAATTTTCTTCTTAGAAAACTTAAATCTATTTTTCTTTTTTTCTTCCAGTTCACTTCGTCTTAATTCATCTTCTTTTTCAATAACTAAGTCTAAAACCTCACCAATCTTTAAATCTTTAACAGTCTCTTTTGGCACAAAATACGTATTAAAAACATCTTTTTTTCTTCTAATTTTCTTCTCAGTTCCAAGATTTTCAATCAAATATAAAATCTTTTCTTCTTTATCAGTTAAAATAACATCAATCTTTTCAAATAAAAAATTAGTATTACTAGACTTCTTATTAGGAAATCTAACCCCATATTCTAATGGCCCCAATACAAATTTTAGTCCCTTTAGTCTTTCCCAAAAAGTATTTGCTTCTTCTAATTTTATCTTTCTATTTTTAACTTTTATATACATATAATCACCACTTACAAAGTATATTATAACATAAATTTCTTTTATAATTGAGAAAAGTGTGATATTATAAAAAAGAAAAGAGGAGGTATAACATGAGTGGACATTCAAAATGGGCTACAATTCATAGAAAAAAAGGATTATTAGATGCTCAGCGTGGAAAAGTATTTCAAAAATTAGCAAAAGAAATTATGGTTGCTGCAAAGTCGGGTAGTCCTGATCCACTTTCCAATGCCACATTAAGAATGGCAGTTGATAAAGCAAAAGCACAAAACATGCCAAAAGATAATATTCAAAAGGCAATTGAAAAGGCTACAGGAACAGCAGACGGTGCAAACTATGAAAATGTTCGTTATGAAGGATATGGACCTAACGGTGTAGCGTTTATGGTTGATTGTTTAACAGACAATAGAAATAGAACTGCATCACAAGTAAGAAGTTCATTTACTAAAGCCGGAGGAAATTTAGGAACAGATGGTTCAGTAAGTTATATGTTCGAACGTCGTGGATCAATCGTAATTCCTGGAGAATATGATGAAGATACTATGATGATGACAGCATTAGACGCCGGAGCATTAGATTTTGAAGCAGTTGATAACACATATATCATTACAACTGCTCAAGATACATTTACTTCAGTAAAAGAGGCTCTAGAGCAAGCAGAAGTAAAAGAATTCTTAGAATGTGAATTAACTTACATTCCAAATATGGAAGTAGAACTTGACGAAGAAGGTCAAGAAAAAGTTCATAACTTAGTAGATACTCTTGAAGATTTAGACGACGTTCAAGATGTTTACTACAATCTAAAAGAAGATTAATAAGGAGTCTTTATGGAAGCAAAAGTCATATTAGAATGGACATTATTTTCAGAGTGTCCAATCCCAACTGATGTTGCGAGAATACTAGCCAAAGATGAACAAGCAATAGCGGCTTATAAAACATTTAGAGATTCAGCCATCTTTACAAATAAACGTTTAATCGTTAGAGATGCTCAAGGACTAACTGGAACAAAAATAGAAGTATATTCCTTACCATATTCATCAATCTTAATGTGGTCAACAGAAAATGCAGGAGTAGTAGATGTTAATTCAGAAGTTGAATTATGGACAAAGTTAGGCACAATAAAAGTAAAATTACGTAAAGGAGTCGACATTAGAAAGATAGATGCACTACTTGCTAATGCCATTATGAAGTAAATGAGCAACCTAAATAAAATTAATAATGAAATAAAAGGTTATATTAATCAAGCAAATTTTTTATCACAAAAACATCGCAATAAGCTAATAAAATTATTAGGAGATGAATTTGCTATTAATTTGCCACTTGAAAATTTTGCTTATATAGATGTTCAACTAACTGAAGAAGGAAACATCATAATGCGTGGTGATGAATACAAAGGACCCAATACTTTAACAAGTACAGAACTAGAAGAAAAATATAACAACTTCAAAGTTCAAGCCGAAGCAATGATTAATAAAAAAGGGGTAAATTACTATAACAAAAAAGATATAAACAACGTTTTAAATATCTTTATTGTAATAGTCTTATCAATCATTTATGTAATTGCTTTTATCTTTGCTATTAAGTCTCTTTTAAGTCTTAATCTCTTTACATTTAGTGTCCTTACAATGCTTCTTACATCTTGGCTAATTCCAGGTATAAAGTCTCGTTACGAGCAAGCAAAAAATTTCTTAAAAAGAAAATTAAATAAAAATAAAAAACACTAATAAAAATAAAACCTCGTTTCTAAAATAGAAACAAGGTTTTTTAATTTTAACTTTTTAATATTTAAAAACTGTGACCACCGCCACCACCAGATGAACCGCCACCTCCGCCACCGCCGGATGAACCACCACCTGATGAGGTGTCGCGTGGAGAATATTCTCTATGTTGACCTGTTTTTACAGCATTTATTTCACCTATATTAAAAGCAATATCACAATTAGCCAAAATCTCTGCGTTTTTTGCTTTCTTAACATTTGTATTAACTAAAACTATTATAAAATTTATGAAAAATGCTAACGTAATTGAAATAAGAATATTACTTATATATCTCATCGGTTCCGAAATTTTCCCACCATTTAATATCGTATTTATCTGTGAAAATGCTACACTTGCACATTCGTAATATTGTTCATTAGAAGCGTACTGGTATATATTATCAGTTATTATATTTGCTTTACTTGTTGTAACTACATTGTAATTAGCTCCATCAGAAAATATATAAATGATTCTATTATCCATATCTATTAAAAATAAAGTTCCACTAGCCGTACCAAACGTTTGATGATAATAATTCGAAGCATAAGTTGATGTTGAATATGCATTTTCCGAAATACTCTTAAATGCAATATTTCCATATTCTGTTAAAGGAATCATCTCATCCTTTAATTTATTAATCTCCTCAACACTTAATAAATTAGCATCATCTTCTATCACAACCCTATAATTAGTATTTTCATTAACATAATCATCTATCGAAAGAGCACTTACATTGGATATACCAATAATCATCAATAAAAAAGCAATTAATATTTTAAAACAATTCTTATTCATTTTCACTACCTCCTCGTTTTTCAAGTTGTGGTAATTTAGTTGAAACAAGTAAATTATGTTCTTTAATTAAATCATAGAATGACCAGATTACTAAACAGAGTATAATTATTGATGTTCCGTAATAATAAGCATCAGAAACAAAATTCATAAATAATACAAATAATCCCAAGATAATAGATAAAAGTTGCTTACATATATATTTAAACTTTATTTTTTCTCTTTTCCTACTATTTGTATTGTTGTATACATAACCCTCATCATCTAAATGATTTTCACGGACATGTATTTTCTTCATCTGAACTACTGATATTATCATACTTATAAAAGCAGTAATGATAGAAAGAACACAAATTACTTTAGGTACTATTACTAAAGAACTATTGATAAGTAAAAATATTGGTATTGTCAAAACGAGTGATGCGAAAATATACTTCTTAAAATCAACTGGTAAATCGACAGTAACTTTTCCAGTTTGCCCATTAACAACAGCATAATTTACATATTTATTTGCTTTATCTCTGATTGCTAAAAAGTACAGTGGAAACATTCCCATTCGTTTTTCACTTACATTAAATCTAACTGTTGGTCTTGCACAACCATATCTTATAAATTCTCTTTTTCTTCTCATTCGATTAGTAGAATCACCATCAATAACATTTAATGCTTCATCTTCATATATGCAATCACCAACATCAGCAGTATCAGCATAAAAACCTGCTAAATAATTGGCGTTAAATGGTTCTGCTTCTTTAAAACTATGTGGTATTGAATGACTAAATTTATCATAAAGATTAGACACCATATCGTATGATATTCCATCATAATCAGCATCCACAACCGCGTCTATCTTATAATCATCATAATATTCGTAATCTCCTCTTCTATGAGAATATTTACTACCTTTATTAGTACTAACACCATGAAAAGACATTTTATAAATACAATAGGGAATATAAATTCCTCTAAATTTACTAACAACAATATCATCTTTCATATAATTAGGGGCAAACAAAGCCTGATTTACTTTTTTTCTATAAGCCGCTATACATTCTTCTTTTGTTTTCTTAAATGGAATTATAAATTGCGGATTATTTCTTTTTACCATTTTTGATTCTATCATTGCTTGTGATCCACAATAACTACAAAAAGTAATTGCCGTCTCATCAAAAGTTAAAAGAGTAGCCCCACACTGTGAACAAGCATAACTTTTTCCTTCATAAGTCTCGTTTGCTTCTTTTTCAGCCGCTTTTTTAACACTAACTCTCAATTCTTTTGGATCAAAAGATGAACCACAATAATCACAACTAACATGTTGCGACTTTGCATCAAATTCTAATTCCGCAGTACAATTAGGACACTTCACTATATCATCACCATCTACATTGTAACAAAACACCACCACAAAGTCTATAAAACCAGTCTCAATACTAATCAAAAAATTGACAAACAACTGTTCGTACTATATAATTAATAATAGTTTGAAACTACTAAATATTTAGTTTATAATAATAAATGGAGTGATAAAAAATGTATGATTATATAAAAGGTACGATAACTTGTTTAAAAAACAATGCTATTGTTTTAGATAATAACGGAGTAGGATATTTAATTTATGTCTCAAATCCTTATTCATTTGAAGTAGGAAAAGACTACAAAGTCTATGTTTATCAAAAGATTGCTGAAGACGAGAACTGTCTTTATGGTTTTAAAACTAACGAAGAAAAAGATTTATTCTTAAAACTAATTAGTGTTAAAGGACTAGGTTGTAAAATGGCCTTACCAATTCTAGCAGTAGGATCAATTCAAGGAATAATGGACGCTATCGAAAGAGAAAACGTTTTATATCTAAAAAAATTCCCAAAAATTGGTGATAAACTTGCTAAACAAATCTGTCTAGATCTAAAAGGAAAGCTTGAATTTATTGGAGTAGGTATTTCTGATGATCAAGTTCAAACAGAAAATGAACTTAAAGAAGTTCTTGTTGGTTTAGGTTACAAAGAAAAAGAATTAAAACCAGTTCTTGCCAAAGTCGACACATCTTTACCAATCGAAGAACAAGTAAAAGATGCATTAAAATTATTATTAAGATAAATTTAAGGAGGCCTTCATATGAACAATGAAAATGTTATAAATAACTACAATCTCTTTGATGACAATACAATTGATAATACGATTAGACCAGAATCAATAGAAGAATACATTGGTCAAACAGACGTTAAAGAAAATATCAAAGTCTTTGTTGAAGCCGCTAAAATGCGAAATGAACCATTAGACCATGTTCTTTTATATGGTCCTCCAGGCTTAGGGAAAACAACTCTTGCCTTTATAATTGCCCATGAACTTGGTACAAATATAAAAACAGCCAGTGGACCAAGTATTGAAAAAAGTGGTGATTTAGCAGCAATTCTTTCTTCACTAGAACCAGGAGACGTTTTATTTATAGATGAAATTCATCGTATGCCAAGATATATTGAAGAAATATTATATCCTGCCATGGAAGACTTTTCATTAGATATTATTGTTGGAAGTGAAGGAAACAGTAGAAATATAAAAATAGATTTACCACCATTTACTTTGGTAGGGGCAACAACTAGAGCAGGAGATTTGTCTGCTCCATTAAGAGATCGTTTTGGAATAACTTCTAAATTACAATTTTATACAGTTGAAGAATTAACAGATATTATCAAAAGAACTGCCAGAGTATTAGATGTTGAAATTGCTGAAGATGCCGCAATAGAACTAGCAAAAAGAAGTCGTGGAACTCCTCGTATCGCCAACAGATTATTTAAAAGAGTCCGTGATTTTGCCCTTGTCAAAGGAAATGGTAAAGTAGACCTAGATATAACAACAGAAGCCCTAACTCGTCTTAAAGTTGATAATATCGGACTAGACAATACAGACCATGATTTATTACTGGCTATCATTCAAAAGTTTAACGGTGGCCCAGTCGGAGTAGAAGCCATTGCTTCATCAATCGGTGAGGAAGTAACAACAATTGAAGATGTTTACGAACCATACCTATTACAAATGGGCTTACTAAAAAGAACATCTCGTGGTCGTATCGCAACTGATAAGGCTTACGAATTATTAGGAATTTCAAAGAATTAAGGGTGATAAAATGAGTAAGAAAAAGGCATTTGATCAGATTAACTCCATAGCAGATTTAAGGATAGAATTACAAGAAAATATTAATTATTTAACAGGTTACTACTTAAATAGTGAAACCCTAGATGCAGCAATTGCTGGCTTAAATATTTTACCAGAACAAGGACAAAAAGATTATCTTGCCTTTGTCCATCATGTTGATAAGTCCCTAAGCCTAGCCGGAGCAGCCAAAGCCAATCGCTATCATAAGATTCCAACTATTATGGCTGGTTTAATTTATTATGCTTATTACCCAAGTACAATTACTGACCTAACTCTCGATGAAATTACAATTTTAGCCAAATTTTCGATAGTTGAGTCTTTACAATTTTACGAAAATTCGGTAGAGTATTATGGCAAGCCCCTTTTAAGTACAGTTGCATCATTATCGCCTGATTTTATGTATCGTGATGGTTTTATGCATCTAGCAAACAAGCACTTAAAAGAAGGAAAAGAAAATAGTAGTGTCGTAACGCACTTTGAAACAACACCACTCGAAGATTTAAAACAAGAAATGTTTACGTATGAACAAGAATTGATAAAGGAAGTAGGCAAGTATTTATGAAAGTAGAAGATTTTAATTATAACTTACCAGAAGAACTAATTGCACAAACACCATTAGAAAAAAGGGATTCTTCTAGATTATTAGTTTTAGATAAAAAAACAGGTACAATAGAACATAAACATTTTACAGATATAATTGATTATTTAAATCCAGGAGACACCTTAGTATTAAATGATACTAAGGTTTTACCAGCCAGACTAATTGGTGAAAAAGAAGAAACTCACGCTGTAATTGAAATATTATTATTAAAAAATATTATTGGTGATGACTGGGAATGTTTAGTAAAACCAGCCCGTCGTATTAAAGTTGGAACTATCGTAACTTTTGGAAATGGAAAATTAAAAGCCGAATGTATCGCTGAAAAAGAAGAGGGAATAAGACATTTTAGACTTTTATACAACGGAATCCTTTTAGAAACCTTAGAAGAATTAGGAACAATGCCACTTCCACCATACATTCATGAAAAATTAGAAGACCAATCTCGTTATCAAACAGTTTATGCTAAAGAAGTAGGTAGTGCAGCCGCTCCAACAGCCGGTCTTCACTTTACAAAAGATTTATTAGAACAGATCGAACAAAAAGGTATAAATATTGCTAAAGTAACACTTCATGTCGGCTTAGGAACTTTTAGACCAGTAAGTGTTGAAACAATTGAAGAACATGAAATGCATAGTGAATATTATTCAATGACAAAAGAAACCGCACAACTTTTAAATGAAACTAAATTATCGGGAAAAAGAATTATTGCTGTAGGAACAACCAGTACAAGAACATTAGAAACAATTATGACTAAGTATCAAGAGTTTAAAGAATGTAGTGGTTGGACAAATATTTTTATTTATCCAGGCTATGAGTTTAAGGCAATCGATTGTCTATCAACCAACTTTCATCTACCGAAGTCAACGCTCGTAATGTTAGTATCGGCCTTAGCCGGAAGAGAAAATATACTAAATGCCTATAATGAAGCCGTAAAAGAAAAATATCGTTTCTTTTCATTCGGAGACGCAATGTTTATTAAATAAATTAAATAATATGTCAGGGGAGAACAAAATAACATGAAATTAGTACCAGAACAAATAAGCCAACTAAGAAAAGAAGTGGCGACATCAAAACAAAATTTAACTGGATATAGTGATTATCTAGCATCAAAGGATATCACATCATCAGATTACAGTGCAAGAGCCTTAGTAGGAGACTCATTTACAGATCAACAATTCCATATGGAACAAGATCATTATAGAGAAGTATTAGATTTATTAGTTAATTCTGACTATGTCAAAAATCGTTCAACAGATAAGATTGACATTGGAACAAAGTTTGTCATTAGATATGCCGATGACGATGAAACAAAAGCCATAATTCTTACAGAATGTGTTTTTGGTTTATCACATTTAACTAACTTTATTAGTATTGAAAGTCCAATCGGTAAAGCCGTTGTTGGGAAAAAGCAAGGTGAAGCATTCCGTGCCGAAGTAATTACTGGAAAAACACCACGGGATAGAAGATATATTAATGGAACAATCGAAGAAATTGTAACAGATCCAAAAGAATATCTTCGCTTTATTAGAGACACAGAACTTAAAAATAGAATTTGTAAAGCCGCAAAAAGAGATAGAAAGTATTTTATTCAAGCAACTTCCAAAGAAGATAAAGATGAATATCAAAAGCGTCAAGAAATAACAAAGTCACAAAAAACCTTACTTATTACTGAAAAAGAACGTTTATCAAGACACGCTAGTGATCCTTTAGTTGCATCTCGCATAAATCGTATTAATAAATTACTAGAAGCAACAGTCACAACTCCACCAACTGATGGTACTATCGGAATAGGTACATCATTTGATATTGTTATAAGTGATGGAATTACATCTGAAACAAGACATTATGAAATGATTAATCGTGCTGTAAGTGAAGAATTAGAAGATGCTTACGTTGAAAGAATTGATACCTTAGGTTCTAAATTATTTGGACTAAGACAAGATGATGTAATAAGCTATCGAAAAGATGGGAAAACTTACCAAGTAGGTATCTTAAATGTCGAAGTGGATGAATCTCAAAAAACACAATCAAATACATCATCATATCAATATACTAAGAGATAAAAATATACAATTAATGGAGAAAACCTCAAAAAGGATGTATCTAGTTTTGATTAGATGCACTTCATTGTAATTATTGAGCACACGTGATATGAACCCCGTTTCTTGGACAAATAGAAACGAGGTTCATATCACACATATTAGTGTGCTTTTTTCTATTTAAACAGTAATATAAAAATTACGATAAATAGAAGGATGATTATGAAAAATAAATTTTTTCTCTATTCGTCATAATAGCACCTCCTTATTCTCTAAAATAAGTAGTGCACGCAAGCTTTTTAGGCATATCCATTTGTATTATAACGATAAAATCATCCCTGTCAATAGTCCATCAACCGCATAAAAACCATCAAAAAACTTTAAACAAAACCACTAAAATACCAAAGAAAAGTTTTCAATCCCCAACCCTCAATCAAAATAAAAAATTCCATCATCAAACAAGACCAAATCATTAAATTAATTTTTCTAAAAAAAGTTCACCATCTTGTCAAAAAAGACAATTTCGATTATAATGATAGACGTAATTAACGGGAGGTATCTCATGAAAATACAATATACATTACTACAAAAAGAAGCACATACAAAAGCAAGACTTGGAAAAATTACCACAAACTATGGCACCTATGACACACCAATGTTCATGCCAGTAGGAACCAAAGCCACTGTTAAAGGACTTTCTCCAGAAGAACTAAAAGCAGAAAACAGTGGCATCATTCTCGCAAACACTTATCACTTATGGTTACGTCCTGGAGAAGACATTGTTGCTAAATGTGGTGGTCTACACAAATTCATGAATTGGAATGGTCCTATTCTAACAGACAGCGGTGGCTTTCAAGTATTTTCTCTTGCCAAAAACAAAGAAAAAGACATCACAGAAGAAGGTGTTCACTTTAAAAGTCATATTGATGGTAGTAAACTTTTCTTAACTCCAGAAAAATCAATTGAAATTCAAAACAAACTAGATAGTGACATCGCCATGTCTTTCGACGAATGCCCGCCATTTCCTGTAACTTATGACTACATGAAAAAATCAGTTGAACGTACACTTCGTTGGGCTGCTCGTGGAAAAGCCGTTCATAATAATCCAAACCAAGCCTTATTCGGAATCGTTCAAGGTGGAGAATTTGAAGACTTACGTGAATACAGTTGTAAAAAGACAGTTGAAATGGACTTTGATGGCTATTCAATCGGTGGAACTTCAGTTGGTGAAGACAAAGAAACTATGTATAAAATGGTCGATTATGGAATTAAATACCTACCAGAAGACAAAGTAAGATACTTAATGGGAGTAGGGGATCCGATCGACATCATCGAAGGAGTAATCCGTGGAATTGACATTTTCGATTGTGTCTTACCAACCAGAATTGCCCGTCATGGTCAAGCCTTTACTAGAACCGGTAAAATAAACTTCAACAACGCCCAATATAAAGAAGACTTATCACCAGTAGAAGAGGGTTGCGACTGTTACACTTGCAAAAACTACTCAAAAGCCTACATTCGCCACTTAATCACAACCGATGAAATGCTTGGTGGTAGACTTCTTTCCATCCATAACATCAGATTCCTAATCAAACTAACAGAAGAACTACGTGAGGCCATTAAAGAAAATCGTCTTTTAGAATATCGTGATGAATTCATCAAAAAATATGAATCAAAAAAATAAAGAACATAAATCCAACTTTGGAAATGTTCTTTTTAAATGTAAAAAATAGGTTTATTAACATTTTCCGTAACCGGCTTACTTTCAACCACTACATTATTACTACTAGGAACATCAGGAGTCTTAATCACATCCGCAATTCTAAACATTGTTCTTGCATTACTAATCATTGGTTTAACCTGATAAATAATAGGAATTGCTTGATTAATAACTCCAAGCGTTTTCTGCGTATTATCCAAAAGACCAGCCCAATTAATATTCTTTAATAAACCACCACTACCACCTAGTAAACCAGTTCTTGCAACTTGATTAGGAAACATATGCCACCTCTTAATACAATATATGTCAAAATAATAAAAAAGTTAATTTAATCATTTTCAAAAAAAAAATACTATGTTACAATTAAATAGAATAATAGGAGGAGGCTAGACTATGAAATTTATCCTGATGCCATTCATTGCAATATACCATGTCGTAAGTGCAATTATGTCGGCTCCCAGCAAACTTTTACATAAAGCCTCAGATAAAGCCATTGAAGCAAAAGATAAAAAACAACTAGAAAAAGAACAACAAGAATTAAATGCCTTAAACGCTTCAAATGCGAATCTAGCACAAACTAATGCTGCTCCAGTAGGGCAAACAACTCAAGAACAAACTTCTCAAACCGGGGAAGAAGTAAAATTAAGTGATATGACTTCACTTCAAGAAAACAGTGAAAAAAAGAATCGACCTATGAAGTCCTATCGATATACAATTGTCAATTCATTTGGTAAAAAAGAACAAGGTACTTTCGATGCTGAAGAAGAACAAGACGTTAGAAACTACTTACTATCCCAAGATTATCAAATCTTAGAAGTAAAAGAACGTGGAAAATACGATATCGATATCAATATAGGAAATAAAATTAGTGCCGAAGATTTATCATTCTCACTAACACAATTATCAACTTATATTAAATCAGGAATTCCTTTAGTAGATGGTGTCAAAATTCTTGCTAAACAAACTAAAAAAGCCTCACTAAAGAAAAGTTTCAACCAATTAGTATATGAATTGTTACGTGGAGAAAGTTTTTCAAATGCTATGCTTGCTCAAGGAGAAGTATATCCTAAACTATTAGTAAACATGGTAAAAACAGCCGAGATGACTGGAGATTTACCATCAATCTTAGATGATATGGCTGATTACTATACCTCAATGGAGCGAACTAAAAAACAAATGAAATCTGCTATGACATATCCAATTGTCGTTTTAACCATTGCCATTGCCGTATTAATATTCATGTTAGTATATTTAGTACCACAATTCTCAAGTCTATATGCCGATAACGATGCTACCATGCCAGCCCTTACTTTAGCAATCCTTGGAATGAGTGAATTTATTAAAGCAAACTGGATAATCCTAATAATTTGCATTGTTGCCGTTATCATAATTTTTATGTACTTGTTTAAACATGTTGTCAGTTTCAAAACAGCCATTCAAACATTCCTAATGCATATCCCTGTAGTAAAAGATATCATTATTTATAATGAAATAGCCAACTTCACAAAAACATTCGCATCCTTAATTAACCACGGCGTATTTATTACTGATAGTATGGAAATCTTATCTAAAATAACAGATAATGAAATTTATAAAAGAATTATCAATAAAACCCTAGTCAATCTAGGAAAAGGAGATACAATCTCCATGGCCTTTAAAGGTGAGTGGGCCATTCCAATCGTTGCCTACGAAATGTTAGTAACAGGAGAAACAACTGGACAATTAGGTTTAATGATGGAAAAAGTAGCAGACCATTTCCAAAACCTTCATAAAAACGTTATTGATCAAATGAAAAGTTTACTTGAACCAATCCTAATCTGTTTTCTAGCAGTAATCGTTGGAGTTATCTTAATTTCAATCATCCAACCAATGTTTGGAATATATTCACAAATACAATAATAAGGAGGATAATTATGAATACACTATATTTAATTATCTTTTTTATTTTGGGAAGTCTCTTCGGATCATTCTATACCGTAATCGGTCTTCGTCTTCCTAAAAAAGAAAATTTTATTACCACAAGATCCCACTGTGACAACTGTGGCCATGTCTTACATTTCTATGACATGATCCCAATAATTTCATACCTCCTTCAAAAAGGACGTTGTCGCTATTGCCAAAAAAAAATAGACATTCTCTCTACCTTTGTAGAACTATTTACATCCTGCCTTTTCGTTGTAGCCTATACAACCTTTGGCTTCTCATACGAATTACTAATTGCTCTTGGAATTATTTCTTTACTAATGATTGTTATTGTTAGTGACATAACATACCTAATAATACCAGATGAAGTCCTAATATTTTTCTCAGTCTATTTTATAATAATTCAAATACTTAACCTAGGAGTAGTAGGGGCTTTCAAACAAATCTTAACTGGAACATTCCTCTTCTGTTTATTATATATAATCATGTTAATTGGTAATAAAGCCCTAAAAAAAGAAAGCCTTGGTGGAGGAGATATTAAAATGATGTTTGTCTTTGGTTTAATACTCGATCCACTTTTAGGAACCTTCTCAGTTTTTTTAGGAAGTTTAATTGCTTTACCAATTTCCCTAATTTTATTAAACAAACAAAAAGAAAGAGTAATTCCCTTTGGACCATTCTTACTTATCGCTTTAACAATCATTTATTTCTCTGGATTAACAACCCCAATGATTTTAGATTTTTTAAAAATTCCAAGATAATTAAGTAACGAATAGAAAAAAGAATATTTTCTTTCTTTTTTTTTCTAATTATTGTACTATATAAACAGGTGGTGATGTTAAATGAAAAACCTATCAATTTTACCTGCTGATACTTATACAGTAATCAATAAAACTGTCATAAATGAATCAGATAAAAAAATAGTTAGTATGTTATATCAACCAATCATAGGTTTTACAGCTGCATCACTATATTTTACTTTTCTAGATGACTTAGATAAATCATCGCTTATGAGTGAAGATCAAACTCATCATCATTTAATGGCTACCATGCAATTAAAACTAGAAGATATCGTAATCGCAAGAGAAAAATTAGAAGGAATAGGTCTTTTAAAAACATATCTCAAAAAAGGAAGTATCAACCAGTATGCTTATCTAATCTTTTCACCGATTTCAGCAAATGAATTCTTCAATCATCCAATCTTAAACATCGTTTTATACAACAATCTAGGTAAAAAAGAATACGAAAAACTTCTAAACTACTTTAAAATTCCTCGTATTAATCTAAAAGACTATGAAGAAGTAACTTGTAACTTTGATGAAGTCTTTGAATCAGTAAAAGGTAATGTTATTGAAATGAATGAAGATATTACTAAAAGAGATTCTAATAACATCGAATTAAATAAAGGTGTAGACTTTAACTTATTAATGTCATCAATACCAGACAATTTATTAAATGAAAAATGCTTTAATAAAGAAACTAAAGAACTAATCAATTCCCTAAGTTTTACATATAATCTTACAACTTTAGATATGCAAAATCTAATTAGAAACTCAGTTAACGAAAAAGGAATGATCGATAAAACCATTCTTAGAAAAAGTTGTCGAGACTACTACCAATTTGATAACAATGGCAATCTTCCAACACTTATTTATAATAAACAACCGGATTTTCTAAAAAAACCAACAGGAGATTCTTCTAAATGGGCTAAAATGGTTTATGCATTTGAAAACTTAACCCCTTATCAATTCCTAAAGGCTAAATATAAAGGGGCAGAACCAACAGATCGTGATAAACGTCTAATTGAAAGTCTTTTAGTTGATCAAAAGTTAAATGCCGGAGTAGTAAATGTTCTAATTGCCTATGTTTTAAAAATTAATAACGAACAACTAAAAAAAAGTTATGTTGAAACAATTGCCGGTCAGTGGAAACGTCTTAATATTGAAACAGTTGAAGAAGCCATGCGTATAACTGAAAAAGAACATAAAAAACTAAAAAAGATTCTTGAAGAAAAACAAACTAAACCAGCAACAACTCCTAAAAAGCCAAAACAAGTAGAAAACAATGTCCCTGCTTGGTTTGATAAAGAAAATACAACAGAAGAATTAACATCTAACGATCAAGAAGCCTTTGATGAATTAGATAAAATACTAGAAGAACTTGTCTAATCTAAAAAAACATGTTATAATATGCCTTGCTTGCTGTAAAAAAAGTGTAAAAGTTGACATATATATTTTAATACTTGAAAAGCATGCTAATTTTATGTTATCATTATAAAGTAGAATTTAGCATAGAATAAACAAGCAAAGGAAGTAAAAAATGACGAGATACAAAAATAGTGAGTTTCATCAAATAGTGAAACCTGTTTTAGATAACTGCGATTTTGATGAGACAAAAGATATAGTACATCATGGGATAACAAGATATGAACATTCTATGAGAGTAGCATATTTTTCATATAAAATAACTAAAGCCTTAGGATTAGACTATAAAGAAACAACAGAAGCAGCATTATTGCATGACTTCTTTACAGATGAAGTTGAAGGAAAGAATCAAATAGCCAAATTGAGACAACATCCAAAATATGCTGTAGAAAATGCCAAGAAATATTTTGAATTAAGTGAAAAACAGGAAGACATCATAGCAACCCATATGTTCCCTGTAACTTTTACTCCACCAAAATATTTAGAAAGTTGGATAGTTGACATAGTAGATGATGTGGCTTCTATATATGAACGAGGTACAACAATGAAAAAAGAACTTCAAGCAGCGACAACATTCTTGTTTGTACTAATAATTAACTATATCAAAATGCACTAAAAGGAGCAAAAGCATAAGACTTGCTTCTTTTTTAAAAAACAAAATGCCAAGAAAGGAAGTACAATATGAAAAAAACATTTATTTTTGGACATAAAAAACCAGATACAGATTCGGTTATGTCCGCAATCGCCTTATCATATCTAAAAAATAAACTAGGTGAAAATACAGAACCAAGAATCCTTGGAGCAGTTAATAAAGAAACTTCTTTTGCCCTTAATTATTTTAATTTAAAAACACCAGAGTACCTAAATGATGTAAAACTACAATTAAAAGATGTTAATTATCATAAAGGATTTCTAATTAAAGAAACAGATTCAATCTATAATGGATATCAATATATGTTAAGAGAAGGACTAACAGGACTTCCAGTAGTTAAAGAAAATGGTGAATTTAAAGGCTTAATTACAATTAAAGATTTATCTCATACCATGATTAATGAAAATGTAGATGACTTATATACTTCATATGATAATCTATTAGAAGTATTAAAAGCCGAACCAATTCTACGTTTTAATGATGAAATAGTAGGTAAATCACTAATTGCTGCCTATAGAAGTACAACATTTATGGAAACTGTAAAACTTGAAAAGAATATGATTTTAATAGTAGGAGATCGTCATAGTATTATTGAATATGCTGTTGAATCAGGTATTAAATTATTAATTCTTTCAAGTGATTCTGAAATAAAAGAAAGACACATAGAAATAGCCAAACAAAATAAAGTTAATATTATGCGTACAGCCTATGATTCATATCATATTGCCAAATTACTTACACTAACAAATTATATTAAAACAATGATTAGAAGTTACAATCCAACAAAATTTGAAAATACTGAATTTGTAGATACAGTAACAGAAATCAATAATAAGTTAAAACATACAAATTATCCAATCGTTGATAAAAAGAATAAATGTTTAGGTTTACTTAGAATAACAGATTTAAATGAAAAAACACCAAAAAAAGTAATTTTAGTTGATCATAACGAAAAACTTCAAAGTGTTGAGGGAATAGATGAAGCCCAAATATTAGAAATAATTGATCACCATAACCTAGGTAGTATTACAACTAATACGCCAATTAATTTTAGAAATATGGCTGTTGGTTCAACTTGTACAATTGTTTATACATTGTTTAAAGAAAGAGAAGTAGAAATACCAAAAGAAATAGCCGGGGCACTTTTATCAGGAATCTTATCTGATACCCTAATTTTAAAAAGTCCAACCGCAACAACAAAAGATATTATTGCTGTTCAAGAATTAGGAGTCTTAGCCGAGGTTGATTATAGAGACTATGGAATGTTAATGTTAAAGGCTGGAACATCACTAACAGGAATGACAAAAGAAGATGTCTTATATAATGACTTTAAATTATATACAGTTAATGAAAAAACATTTGCAGTTGGTCAATTCTTTACTATGAACTTTGAAGAAATAGAAAGAGAACTAGATGCCTATGTCCATGTCCTAGATGAAGTAGCCGAAGCAAACAACTACAAACTAGTAACACTATTTGTTACTGATATTGTACGTAATGGTAGTTATGTTATCTTTAATACTAAAGGTAAAGATATAGTATCATTAGCCTATGAAATAGATAATATTAGTCAAGGACAATTTATTAGAAACTGTGTTTCTCGTAAGAAACATGTTGTTCCATTAATTATGGATATACTTGAAAATTAAGGAGAATAAAAATGAAAGATTATATAGTTTTAGCAATCAAGGGGTTCTTTTTAGGTATTGCAAACATTATTCCAGGAGTAAGTGGTGGAACATTAGCCTTAACACTTGGAATTTATCAAGATTTAATTGGGGCTATAAGCCACTTCTTTAAGAATTTAAAGAAAAATTTAAAATTATTAATCCCACTTGGAATAGGGATGATAGTTGCTATTTTATTAGGTAGTAAAGTAATAAGTTATTGCTTAGATAAATTTCCATTTCCAACAACCTTATTCTTTATCGGTTTAATAGTTGGAGGAATTCCTTTACTAACTAAAAAAGTAAAAGGAAAGAAATTAAAACCTTTAAATTTAGCAGTCTTTTTACTAACATTTAGTATTGTTATGATTATGACTTTCTTAAATGCTGGAAATAACATAGTTGATTTATCAGAAATAAGTTTTATTCAAACAATTCTATTACTTATAGTAGGTATGGTTGCAGCAGCAACCATGGTTATCCCTGGAGTAAGCGGATCATTTGTTTTAATGTTACTAGGATACTATAAGCCAATTGTTTCAACTATTGGCAATCTAACAGATTTCTCTTTACTAGGACATAATATTTTAGTCCTTGCACCATTTGGAGTAGGAGTACTAATCGGAATAATCTTAATTGCTAAACTAATTGAATATTTACTTAAAAAACATGAAATCCCAACTTATTACGGAATCTTAGGTTTTGTTATTTCTAGTGTCCTTGGTTTAGGCATTGGCCTAACTGGTGTAACAACTACAACACTTCAAGTATTAACTGGATTAATGTTATTTGTTATAGCCTTTGTTGTAGGTTATAAGTTAGGAGATGACTAATGATAGCACTACTTCAATACATCTTACTAGGAATTATGCAAGGAATTACAGAACCAATTCCAGTTTCTAGTAGTGGACACGTTTTAATATTAAAAACAATTTTAGAAAAATTTAATCAATCAGTAGATATTAATTTTTCAGTACTGGCAACAATAACTAACTTAGGTAGTTTAGTTGCCATAATAATTATCTTTAGAAAAGATCTAATTAATCTTATAAAATCATTCTTTACATATATCTTCAAAAAAGATCAAAGAAAGTCTTTACAAACAGATTATAATTATTGTTGGAAAATCGTTTTAGCAACCATCCCAGCCGGCTTACTAGGATTAATTGCTACTAAATTTGATTTACTTGATAAATTAGAAGAAAATGTCAAATTCATTGGTTTAACACTCTTAATAACATCAGTTTTCTTATATTTAATTAAAGATTTTAAAGGAAAGAAAAATCAAAACGAAATAAGTTTTAAAGATGCCTTTATTATTGGTCTATATCAAATGATTGCAATAATTCCTGGAATCAGTAGAAGTGGAGCAACTATTGTAGGAGGAATGTTTCAAGGTTTAAAAAGAGAAACTGCGTTTAACTTTTCATTCATTTTATATATTCCAATATCTATTGCTACATCTATCTTAGGAATTAAAGATTTATTAGAAATTTCAACAACAAGTTCAACATTAGTTTTATATACAATATCGGCTTTACTAGCAGGAATATTTACTTACATTTGTACCAAGTGGTTTGCAAAAATTGTTAAAGAAGGTAAATTATTATACTTTTCAATCTATTGCTTAATAGTAGGTTTATTAGTTATAATACTGTTATAAATTGGAGGAAATTATGGATAGCGCAAGATTAGGACTATTAACTACATTATTATTAGGATTATTTATCATTATTGGATCATTAGTCGCATTTATGATTAAGAAAAAAGAACGTGTCGTAGACTTTTCATTAGGACTAGCGTTTGGAGTAATTGTTATGTTGATTTTAACCCACATGCTTCCAGAAATAGTTGAACACCTAGGTGTAAAACACTTATATTTATTTTTAATCTTTACAGTTATCGGCTATGGAATATTAAAACTTTTAGATATATTCATTCCCGATCATGATGATGATGGAGCAGGAATGGACAAACATGAATTAAAAGAAAATTTAGTTCACATCGGAGTAATCACATCAGTTGCACTAGTATTACATAATATTATTGAAGGAATGGCTGTCTACTCAACTGTATTATCAAATACATCATTAGGTTTAGCCGTTACACTTGGAATAGGATTTCATAACATTCCCTTAGGTATGGTAATTGCTGGAACATTCTATCAAAGTAATGAAAATCTAAGTAAAACAATTCTAAGCATTATTGCTGTATCATTATCAACATTTGCTGGAGGATTAATTATGTTTTTCTTAGGCTTAACAGAAATCTCTCCAATAATCTCTGGAATATTATTATCAGTAACACTAGGTATGTTAGTATTTATCTCAATGTCTGAACTATTTCCAAGACTAAAAAATTCAAAAAATAAAAAAGTTGTTTATACTGGAATTGCCATTGGAGTTATTATTCAATTAATTGCTCTATTTATCTAGGCAATTCTTTTTCTTAACTGAGGTGAAGTAAATTATGTTTTATGAAATAATATATTTATTCTTATTATTTTTTATCTATTCAATTATTGGATATATTTTTGAAGTCGCACTAGTAACATTCTGTGAAAAAAAGTTTACTCCATCACGTGGTTTCTTAATTGGACCATACATTCCTATATATGGAATAGGAATAATCTGCATGGTAAAACTTCTCGCAAAATATCAAAACGATCTCTTAGTTTTATTTGTAATGAGCACTATTGTATGTACAATATTAGAATATCTAACTAGTCTTTTAATGGAAAAATTATTTAAATTAAGATGGTGGGACTATTCTCACATGAGTTTTAATTTAAATGGACGTGTTTGTTTATTAAACAGTATTTTATTTGGTGTAGGTGGAGTAGTAATTACAAAATTTATTAATCCCATCATCGAAGGACTACTAACTAAAATACCTCATCTTTTAATAATTATCATAGGCCTTATTTTCCTAGTAATTTTTATCGCAGACTTAACAATTTCTTTAATCGCAATGTTTAATATTAAAATAGAAGTTAAAAAATATACTAAAAAAGATGCAACAGACACAATCAAAAGAGAAATAGCCGAATTTCTAAAAGACCATGCATTCTTAAGAAATCAAATTGATCGTATCATTACAGCATTCCCAAATGCTAAATCACGTAAAGAATTTAACCTACTAGACTATAAAGACCTTATAAAGAAAATAAAACAAGAAGTTGCAGCAGCAAAACAAGAATTAAAAGAAAAACTAACAAAACAAAAATAAATATTTTATAGTATAATTTCACATGGATATTATATTAAAATTAAAGAGTAGAAAAAATATGGAAAAGTGCCAACTTAGAGGGAATAGGTATAACGTATTCTGAAACTCAAACAATTTATGATGGTGGAGTTGTAAATGGACTTACAGTTGATAATATTATCGCAATAAATAATTTGAAATATGCATGGCAATTTATATTAGAAAATCAAGATATAGAATCAAATTATAATGTTTTATGCCAATTACATAAATTAACTGCCGACAAATTAGTATTAGAACAAAACTTAGGAAAAATCAGAACAACTCTAGTCAATATTGGTGGGACAACTTGGAAACCAGATTTTCCTATTGAAAGTAAAATAAGAACTGGAAGAAATACTAACTCAACTAGAAAAAACTAAAACTGAAATAGCCATTGAAATAATATTATGGATCATGAGAAGACAAATGTTTATTGATGAAAACAAAAGAGTAGCAATGTTATTTGCAAATAAAATAATGATTGATAATGGTTGTGGGATATTAACCATCGCTCAAGAAAATCAACAAACATTCTATGAAAAGTTAATTAAGTTCTATGAGAGTAATGATATGACAG
>CAYXZZ010000017.1:0-26046 GCA_964470055.1 uncultured Mycoplasma sp. | reverse complement strand
ATCAAACATTCTGTAAAGAAGGTACTGATAGTGATTTATATGCTTATTATAAAGAATATGCTAAGAAGTATTTTATGGATTTAGGTATTAGTGAAGATAAGTTAAGATATCATGATCATGAAAAATTAGCACATTATGCTAAAGAAGCATGTGATATTGAATATAAGTTCTGTTTTGGATGGGGAGAAGTTAATGGTACTCATAATAGAACTGATTATGATTTAGGCCGTCATCAAGAATATTCAAAAACTTCTCAAGAATATTTAGACCCTGAAACTAATGAAAAGTATATCCCATATATTATTGAATCTACTGTTGGATGTGATCGTACAGTATTAGCAGTTTTAGATAATAGTTATGATGAAGAGACTCTTGAAAATGGTGAAGTTCGTGAAGTTATGAGATTTAGTCCATATATTGCACCTTATAAATTAGCAGTTCTTCCGTTAAATAAAAAATATCATGGTGAAAAAGCAAAAGAATTATTTGCGAGATTTAATAAGAGTTTTATGACTACTTACGATGAAACTGCATCTATTGGTAAACGTTATAGAAGACAAGATGCTATTGGTACACCATTCTGTGTTACAGTTGATGATGAAACTTTAAACAATGGTACAGTTACTTTAAGAGATAGGGATACTATGGAACAAGTGGTATTAAAAGTTGAAGAAGTAGAAAGTTATGTATTAGATAAAATTAAATTTTAATTATAGGAACTAGGGGACTAGTTCTTTTTTTGAGTTATGTGCTATAATTAAGGAAAATGAAAGTGGAATGGTGATGAATATGGATATTGTATTTGAAAAGAATGAAGTAGAAAGACAAACATATGAAGCAATAAAAAAGAGTGTATCTTTTTCGTATGATGAATTTATGAAAATGCGTGATACAGAAAGAGCAGAATGGGTAGATGCTTGTAGATTGGCTCGTCTTTTAAATGAAGAAAAAGGAGAGACTTTATATGAGGGGTATCATCATACAAGTATGTTTGATGAGGAAGGGAATTTTGACTTAGGTAATGCAACTAGTATTGTTTTTGGTAAAAAAAGAGCGTTGGGTGTAATTGAAAAATATACAGATATTGATTTAACGCCGGCACAATTTGTTTTACTTGGAGAAAATAAGACTCAAGAAATTATCAATAGTGGATTGAAAATAATTAATTTAGAAACGGCAAAGACTCTTGATGAAGGTAGATTGGGTGAGGCTGAAAGAATTAAGACGGAAGCAGAAAGTTTAATTGAAGAGAAAGTAAGACAATATGCAGAAGGTTCTTCTAAAAAATCTAGTGAAGTATCAGAGGGAACAAAGACTGCTTATTGGAAATGAGAGAGACTAAGATGAAACCAATTATTGGAATTGCTTTAAGATATCAAAAATTAGTGGATGGTAGACCGATTGTATATTTAAGTGAAAGATTAAGAAGAACAGTGCAGTTAGCCGGAGGATTTGTTTATCCAATTTGTCCAGTGCAGAATGTTGATTACTACTATACCAAGGGGAATGAGTTTTTGGAACTTAGTGAAGAAGAAAAAGAAGTAATTGATTTTAATTTGAGTCAGTGTGATGGATTGGTGTTTCCAGGGGGAATAAAGTTTACTCCATATGATAGATATTTATTAGAAGTGGCTATTGAAAAGAAAATACCAATTTTAGGAATTTGCTTAGGGATGCAGATGATGAGTTGCTACCAGGGTGAAGTTAATTTGACTCAAATTGATACAGGTAGTGTACATTGGCAAGAGACAGATAATGAACTTACTCATAAGGTGAGAATAGATAAAAATAGTAAGTTGTATGAAATTTTAGGAGAAGAGGAAATTTCAGTTAATAGTTTTCATCGAATGAAGGCTAGTTCTAATGAAATATATAAGAGTGTTGCTTTTAGTGAGGATGGTTTAATTGAAGGGATTGAGTATCCGAGTGAAGTATTTAATATTGGAGTACAGTGGCATCCGGAGATAAGCTATGAGTTTGATGAAAATTCTAGGAAGATAATAAATGCTTTTATTGAAAGTGCAAAGATGAGAAGAAGATTATTTATAGAAAATAGATAGTCTTTTTTGTTATGAAAAAATTGATTGACGTGGTATACTTATTATAGGTATAGTGGGTGGATAGTATGATGATGAGAAAAAAGTTAGAAAACAAAGCCTTTACGCTGATTGAATTATTGGCGGTTATTACGATTATGGGTATTTTGATGGCTGTTGCGATACCGACGGTTAATTTAGTAATTCAAAACTCAAGGAAAAAAACTTATATTAATGATGCGAAAACTTTTGTTAATGAGGCACAAAAGGAAGTTATTAATCAAACATGGCAGATTGATGATTTAGATACAACTTATTATATTCATATTAATAATATTGCGGATAATGGAGAAGTTGGTTCTAGTCCTTGGGCGGAATGGAAGAATGCATATGTAGGAGTAATCTTTAAAGAAGATGGGGATTTTGAATATTACTGGGTTAGTGTTGATAATGCTGGATGGAGAGTGGATTTAACTAAGAATGATGAGTTAGTTAAAGGTAGTGTTTATTATAGTAAAGATAAAAATATTAATTATAGGCAACCGATTGGAAGTAGAAGTAAGGTTGTTGTTATAGGGGAGACTGGAAGAGAAGAAAGTTTTGATCCATATTTGGAATTGTCTAAAGAAGAGGCAAGTCAGTGTTATAGTTTTAAAGATACTTCTGATACTACGGTTACTTTGACTTATTATAATAAGGAATGTGGTACTGATGTTATAGTACCAGCAATGGTTGGTGGAAAGATTGTTACGGAGATTTATAGTTATACTTTTAATAATATGGGTATTACTTCTGTGACAATTCCAGATACGATAAAAAAGATTGGATCTAGAGCGTTTGCGTATAATAAATTGACTAATGTTGTGATACCTAGTAGTGTTACTGAAATTTCATCTGAGGCCTTTTTGTCAAATCAACTTAGTAATCTTAGTTTAGCAGAAGGGTTAAAGACAATGGGCGCTTCTTGTTTTAAAAAGAATAATTTGACAGTGGCTTATGTTCCAGATAGTGTTACTTCACTTGGAGCATGTAGTTATTGTGATAATCCAATACCAAATCCATCATTTTTATATGGTACTAAGAATGGAGCAATTGATTATACAACTGTTAGAGGATATATTGGTGATTTGACAGAGTTTGATAATAAAACGTTTGTTATTCCTACGGAAGTTAATGGAATTAAATTAAAGACGATTTCAGGTTCTGCTTTTGCATCGATGAGTTTGAATGGATGGACTGTTGTTATACCGAGTACAGTTACGTATATTGGGGCGAGTGCATTTAGTGCTTCTGGTATTGGTAGTGTTAACTTGCCATCTGGATTGACATTTATTGGTAATGCGGCTTTTTATAATAATCAATTAAAAGCATTGAATATTCCGGATACGGTTCAAAAAATTGAGGCGTTGGCATTTAATAGAAATCAGGTTGTTGATACTAATCAAGCGTGGATATATAAGAGAACAGTAAGTGAAATAGATTATTCTACGATAATTGGATATGCTGGGGCTAATAGAAGTAATTTGGTTATTCCGGAGAGTAAAAATGGTGTTTCTTTAAAGACTATTGCTGAATCGGCATTTAGGTATTTAAATTTGAAAGGAACAATTAAAATTCCGGATTCAGTTACAAGTATTGGGCAATTGGCTTTTGCATTAAATGAATTAAGTGATGTTAATAATGGGACTGGTGACAGTGAAATTGCTCCGTTTGTTTATTTACGTAAGTCTACTGGTGGCTTTGATAAGACAACAATTCTTTCATATGCTGGTTATAATACTAGTCAAGTGACGATACCTAGTTATGTAAAATATTTAGCGGATTATTCATTTTATTATTCTTATATTAAAAGTGTTATATTGCCGGAGGGACTTTTAAGAATTGGTGATTACGCATTTCAAATTTGTAAGTTGAGTGGTACAGTTGTGATACCGTCTACAGTTACTGAGATTGGAACTAATGCTTTTGAAAAGAGAATAACTTGGTCTAATTTTAATTCTGGTTTAACGAAAATTGTTAATAAGACTGGTAAATCATTTGATTGGAAGAAGATTACTAATGGCCCTAGTAGTGCAACATTTGTTACTGGAACGGTAGAAAACTGGTATGGAAATATTGAAGTTGTAGCGGAATGAAAACTGATTTAGATCAGTTTTTTTGCATTGTTTTTTGGTTTATGATATAATATGGTGACTATTTGGGGTGGTTCTATGGAAAATATTGTAATAGTTGAGTCTGGTAATAAATATGGAAATATGAATACTAGTAAGAGTTTTTATCCAGAAAGTTTTACGAGAGAAATGATTGAGGAGAGGTTTCTTCAAAATCGACTTGAATTAGGTTTTGATTATGGATTTGATGGCAGAAAAATGTTTATGGCGGATCAGAAACATCAAAGTGGAAGTTATTTTGAGATTACTAGGGATTATGTTTTAGCAAATCCAAATGGATGGAGTAATATTTTGGAAGATATTTTGCTTATTACTGATAAAGTCCCTGAAGTAGTGATTGGTCATGCAGTAGCGGATTGTCCTGTTGTTATTATGGCGGATGAAAGGCAAAAGGTGATGGGAGTTGCACATTGTAGTGCGGCTTTGATTGATAAGAAAATGCCAATGATGTTAGCAGATGCTTTAGTTGATGCGTATGCTTCTAGAGATGATGATTTAAGAGTATATGTAGGGGCATGTGCTGCTGATTCATGGACTTATGATAGATACCCGAGTTGGGCAACTGATGAGAAGATGTGGGAGAGGGGTATTTATTTTGGAGATGATGGGTTATTTCATATTGATATGCGGAAAGTGTTAAGTTATCAGTTTTTAATGAGAAATATTTCTTTAGGGAAAATTATTTATAATATGGATGATACTATTACAAATCCTAATTATTATTCAAATAGTATGGCTAGTAAGCAATTAGTCAAACGAGGTAGACATTTTACTGGAGCATTTTATAAAAAATAAAATAAAGTGTTGACAAAATGGTAGTCGATGCATATAATATTACTAGTCGAGAAAAAAGGAAAGAGATTTATATCCACCTGATCAGCGAATAGCGATGGGTCAAATGCCAATGTTAATTATTAATTATATAATGATATTAGGTTTTTGAGTGGATATAAAATTTATATCCGCTTTTCTTACTTATGGAGGTGTTTTTTATCGCAAACAATAAGAATGGCTTGTTGATTAATGAACAGATTAAGGCTCGTGAAGTATTAGTTATTGGTCCTAATGGAGAACAAGTTGGAGTTAAGTCAATTCAAGATGCTATGACATTAGCATCTTATGCTGCTTTAGACTTGGTATTACTTAGTCCTAATGCTAATCCACCAGTTTGTAAGGTAATGGATTATAACAAGTATCGTTACGAAAAACAAAAGAAGGAAAAAGAAGCATTAAAGAAACAAAAGGCTAATATGTCTGAGTTAAAAGAGTTCAGATTATCACCAGTTATCGACGTAGGAGATTTTGAAACTAAACTTAGAAATGCTACTAAGTATTTAGAGAAAGGTGATAGAATTAAACTTACAATTAGATTCAAGGGTCGTCAAATGGCACATACTGAATTAGGTAAGGAAGTTCTTGAACGTTTTGCATCTCGAGTTACAGATTATGCGGATATAGAGCAAAAGCCTAAATTAGATGGTAAGACAATGACTATGTTATTGGTACCAAAGAAAGAGAAATAATAGTAGGAGGAAACAAAATATGCCAAAAATTAAAACACATAAAGGTACAGCTAAAGTAATGACTAAACGTAAAAATGATATTAAAATTGGAAAACCTGGAAGCAGACATAATACTGGTTCTAAATCACAAAGCGTAAATAGAAAGAATAGAAAAGGATCTAACTTAAGTAAAGCAGATCAAAACAGATTAAAGAATTTAATCTAATTAAATAATTGAAGGAGGAAAAAACATGGCAAGAGTTAAAAATGGAGCAGTTACTAAGGCTCGTCATAAAAAAGTATTAAAAGCGGCTAAAGGTTACTTTGGTAGCAAACATAGATTATATAAAACAGCAAAAGAACAATTAATGCATTCTGGACAATATGCTTTCAGAGATAGAAAACAAAAGAAGAGGGATTTCAGAAAATTATGGATTACTCGTATCAATGCAGCATGCCGTCAAAATGACATTAGTTATTCAAGATTTATTGAAGGATTAAATAAAGCCGGTGTTGAAATCAATAGAAAGATGTTATCAGAAATTGCTATTAATGATCCAAAAATGTTTAGTGAATTAGTTAAAGTTGCTAGAGATGGTAAGGCTGGAAAGATTACTAAATCTGAAGAAGTTGCTGGAAAAGAAGTAACAATCGGAGCAGCAAAAGAAACTAAGACTACTAAAACTGCGGCTAAGAAAGAAACAAAAGAAGAAGTAAAAGAAGCAGTTGATTATTCAAAAATGACGGTTGCTGAATTAAAAGAAGTTGCTGCTGAAAAGAATATCGATGTTGCTGGAATGAAAAAGGCTGAAATAGTTGAGGCTTTAACTAAATAGTAAAAATAGACATATTAGTGGATTTGCTTATCTAGTGCCTATATGGTGATGAGTAGTGGAAACTAATAGAAGAGATAAAAACGAAGGAGAAAAAATATATGACAATTGTATCAATGAATTATTTATTAGAAGCAGGTGTACAATTTGGACACCAAAAGAGAAGATGGAATCCAAAGATGAGAGAATTCATCTTCACTACAAGAGATGATATTTATATTATCGATTTACAAAAAACAGTTAAAAAATTAGAAGAGGCTTATGCTGCTATGAAGGAAATTGCAGAGGCTGGTGGTAAAGTTTTATTTGTAGGAACTAAGAAACAGGCTCAAGAAGCGGCAGAAGAATGTGCTTTAAGAACAGATAACTATTTTGTAAATGAAAGATGGTTAGGTGGTACATTAACTAACTTCAAGACTATCCGTTCAAGAATTAGAAGAATGGAAGAAATCGAAAACATGGAAAAAGATGGAACATTCGAAGCACTTCCTAAAAAAGAAGTTATCCAAATCAGAAAAGAATACGACAAATTAGTTAAAAACTTAAGAGGAATCCGTGAAATGAAGAAAATGCCTCAAGCAATGGTAATTGTTGATCCTCGTAAAGAAGAAATCGCAATTAAAGAGGCTCGTATTTTAGGAATTCCAGTATTTGGTATCGTAGATACAAACTGTGATCCAGATATGGTAGATTATGTTATTCCAGGTAATGATGACGCTGTACGTTCAGTTAAATTACTAATTGGTGCTTTAACAAACGCTATTGCTGAAGTTAATGGAAATGAAGTGATTGATTATATTAGTGAAGAAGATAAAAATAAGGCTGATAAAAAAGCAACTAAGAAAGAAGAAGCAGTAGAGGCTAAAGTAGAAGAAGTTGTTGAAGTTAAAGAAGCAGTTGAAGAGACTGTTGATTACTCAAAAATGACAGTTGCTCAATTAAAAGAAGTTGCTGCTGAAAAAGATATTAACGTTGCAGGAATGAAAAAGGCTGAAATTATCGAGGCTTTAACTAAGTAATTAATTAGTGATGCAAGGTAGGAGGATGGGTGCCATCCTTTTTTTGTATCGTTTTGTTTAAAAAATGTTTTTAAATTAAATAAAATTGAGTTATAATTAATATTGGAAAAAACAAAGAGGAGGACATAGATATGTTTAAAGCAAGTGATGTAAAAGAATTAAGAGAAAAAACTGGGGCTGGAATGCTTGATTGTAAAAAGGCTTTAGAAGCAAATAATGGAGATATGGAAAAATCTATCGATTGGTTAAGAGAAAAAGGTATTGCAAAGGCTGCTAAGAAAGAAAGCCGTATTGCTGCTGAAGGATTATGCCAAATTAAAGTTGATGGAAATACAGCAGTTATTTTAGAAGTTAACTCTGAAACAGATTTCGTTGCTAAGAATGAAGGATTTACTAATTTTGTTGATTATCTAGCAGATCAAATTTTAGCAAATGATGTTGAAACTGTTGAAGATGTTTTAGCTATTAATGACGGTGGAGAAACTATTAATGATAAGCTAGTTGCTTTAGTTGCTAAAATTGGAGAAAAAATTAGTTTCAGAAGATTTGAAAAAATTGTAAAAGAAGATGATTCTGTTTTTGGAACTTACAAACATATGGGTGGAAAAATTGGTACTGTTGTAGTTGTTAAAGGTGCTAATGAAGAAGTTGCAAAAGATGTTGCAATGCAGGCTTGTGCTATGAACCCAACTGGATTAAACAGAGATAGTATTCCAGCAGAAATTGTTGAAAGAGAAGCAAAAATCATTAAAGAACAAGTTATGGCTGAAGGAAAACCTGAAGATATAGCGGAAAAAATGGTTACTGGTAGATTAAATAAATTCTATAAAGAAGTATGTTTAGTTGAACAAGCATTTATTAAAGATTCAGGAATAAGTGTTGCTGACTATGTTAAAAACAATGGTGGAGAAGTTCTATCAATGGTTAGAATTGCTGTAGGTGAAGGAATTGAAAAACGTCAAGATAACTTTGCTGAAGAAGTAATGGCTCAAATTAATGGATAATTTAAAGATATAAGGGGAGTAATCCTCTTTTTTTTGGGCTATTAATTTTTATTTTTTTTTGATATACTGATAAAGAATAGAGGTGATGGTTTAGTGGAAGAGAAAAATGATACGATTGAAAATTTGGATGAGCAGATAAAAAAGTTAGAACAAAGTAAAAAAGAAAATGATATTTCTTTGAAAGAAGAAAAGATTGAGGAGACAACTAAGGTATTTAAAAAGTTAGAAGATACTGATACTAAAATTTTTGATAGTGAGGAATCAATTACTGAACTTTTAGATATGAAAGATGATGTTGAAAATGCGGATGAAAATACTGCTACTCAATCTGAGAAAGAAGAAAATACTAAGGAAAATAAAGTTGTTACAGAAGAAAATATAAGTAAAGTACAAAATGAGAAAGTTACTCCTAAGAAGAAAAATAAGAAGAGTAAAGTAATAATTATAATATTAATTATTGTTATTTTGATTGTTTGTGGTATAAGTGGAGTATTTATTTATAAATATTTTAAAGAGGATGATAAAACTGTTATAGTTGATGAAAAGGAGTTAACTGAAGAAGAAAGAGCCGAGGTAGTTAAACACTATGGGGAGGCAATTGAAGGAATTATAGGAGTTTATTATTCACAACAGACAGTGTTATTGACGTATGAAGATGCGGTTAAGTTAGTAGAATTTGATGAGACGATAAAATGCAGTACACATGAGGTTTATAAAGATGGTAAGGTTTATCTTAATAAATGTAGTGTTAATGGTATAAAGACTAGTGCTAGTTATGGAGAAAAGCAAGAGGAAATTGAGTCTAGTGATGAAATTTTAGAAGTATATGTTAATAATGTTAGTTTAGCGGCTACTCTTACAAAGCCTAAGGATACTAGTAAATATACTAAATATGTTGTACATTGTGGAAGTGCGTATAGTGATCCTGTGTTACTAGCGGATTATAGTGATTATGTTTTTTACTTTGATTCAGAGTATCGAGTTCAGATGATGAATTATAAGACTGATGAGAAGGCATTGCCAAATTTAAATTATACTGAAGTTTTTCCAATCGTGACAGTTAATGATGCTTATGATACGGATTATGTTGCGGTAAATGTTAGTGGATATTGGGGAATATATAATTTGATGGATAAAAGTCAAGTGATTTCACCGATGTATAGTTGGTTTTCTTCCGCGACGATTTTAGGAGTTGGAATGTATAATTCGATTTCGGCTATTGGAAATAATATGTTAGTTGCGAGTGATGGGAGAAATTATGGAATAATTAATTATACGACTAATAAAACTATTATTCCGTTTGAATATAAGCAATTATATAAGAGTGGTAATTATATTTGGGCTAAGGATTATAATGATGTTGGCTATATTTATGATACCGCAGGCAATAAATATTTGACTGAGGGGTATGATAAGATATATGGAGTAGTTAATGGAATTTATATTCTTGTTAGTCAGGAAGAGAATGTTAAATTAATTCAAATAGATGGAAAAGTTTTATATGATTATGGTAAAATTGATAATATAGGTGCTCTTAATTATAGTTTGGCTTATAATGAAGGACCTTTATTCCAATTTGTTGATGTAAGTAATAATGGAGATACTTGTATTGAAGTGTTATATGATCCGACGACTAAAGAGGGAAGTTATAAAGAAGCTGTTTGTGGGGGAATGGCTAAGCCGGTACTTTATTTATATCCTGAAGAAGAGACTAATGTTACTGTTAGTTTTGAGAGATTGGAGATATTAGAAACTACTTATCCTAAGTTTGTTGGAAAGTGGCAAGTTACGGCTGATAGTCAAGGTAATTTGACAGATAGACTTGGAAAGAAATATTATGCTTTGTATTGGGATGAGAAGAGAGTTCATGAAGTGGACTTTAGCGAAGGGTTTTATGTTGAAAAAGATGAGGCAATTGAGTTTTTAGAGGATAAGTTAAGTTATATTGGACTTAGTGATTATGAACGTAATGAGTTTATAATGTATTGGTTGCCTATTTTGGAAAAGAATGAGAAAAGTTTGGTTTATTTTGAATTTACTGAGGAAAGAGAAAGTTATAATAAATTACTTATTAGTCCGGAACCTGATTCTTTACTTAGATTAAGTATTCATATTAAGAAAGTTGATAAGAAAGTTAGTATTAAAAAGCAGAGTTTGATTAAATTTCAGAGAAAAGGTTTTGTCGCTGTAGAATGGGGCGGAATGGTTTATTAGGAGGAGATTATGAAAAATAAGTATTTGCCTATAGGAACGGTTGTTTTACTTAAAACGGCTACTAAGAGATTGATGATTACTGGGTATTGTTCGGCTAAACCAGAGGAGCCAAATAAAGTGTATGATTATGTAGGTTTATTATTTCCGGAGGGGAACTTGGCTGGAGATGAAGTTGCTTTGTTTAATCACGAACAGATAGAAAAAATATCACATATGGGATTAGTTGATGAAGAGTTTAAGGTACTTGAAAAAAATATTAAAGATGCACTTGTGGAAGAGGAGAATTCTAATCAACCGGTTTTGATGCCATTAGATAATTCTGTTGGAATGGCTGATTTGCCTCCATTTACACCGGATAATATAAATAGTATTTTGTCACAAATTAAGAGTCAGGGGGATGCCCTTAAACCAATAAGTGAACCAACTGTTTTTAATGAAGAAGTTATTAAACAACCGTCTTTTCAATTGCCTAGTTTAGGTGGGAATCAAACAGATACGGAATCTGGTGATAAGAATGAAAAAAGTGATGATTCAATAGAAGATTCTCAGAGAGAGGATGATTCTAATGTTTTAGAAAAAGTTGCGGATGGACAACCGGTATTACAACTTCAACCAATTTTTACAGATGACACTAATATGGATGATTTACCTACTTCTAATGGTGGCTTTGAGGGATTATCGAGATTGTAGATTAAAGTAGAATTTCTACTTTTTTCTTTATTTTAATAGTAATTTATACTATAATAGTAATATGAGTTAAGGAGAGATGAAATTAATATGGATAACGACATGATTATGTTGGAACTTACAGACAAAATGGATAAAGCAATTGAATCTTTAGAAAAAAGATTTGCAACAGTTAGAGCAGGAAGAGCAAATCCATCAAGCCTAGATGGTATTATGGTTGAATATTATGGAAGTATGACACCTTTAAAACAATTAGCAACTATTTCTGTTCCAGAAGCAAGACAACTTTTAATTAAACCTTTTGATAGAAGTTGTTTATCGGCAATTGAAAAAGCAATTTTGGCGTCTAATTTAGGATATAACCCTGGAAATGATGGAGAAACTATTAGAATTGTTATTCCAGAACTTACAGAGGAAAGAAGAAGAGAACTTGCTAAACAAGTTAAGGCTTTGGCAGAAGATGCAAAAGTGACAATTAGAAATATTAGACGTGAAGGTTTAGAAGATGTTGAAAAATTAGAATTACCTGAAGATCAAGAAAAGGGTATGGAAAAAGATATTCAAGATATGGTAAATGAATATAATAAAAAAATTGAAGCAAAATTAAAAGAAAAAGAACAAGAATTACTTACAGTTTAGTAATTCTTTTTAGTTTTGTGATAAATTTGCGTAAAATGATGGTTTATTTTTAGAATTTGTGCTATAATCTTGTCATATCGATGGTGATCGGGGAGTAGTAATTACTGATTATTTACTAGAGACCTTGTGGGTGGTGGAAACAAGGAAATATAGGTAATGAATTCGCCTTGGGAGTCCTTACTAATAATAAGCGTTGCTTCGCGTTAAGAAGTTCGAGCGTATAGTACAACTATAAAATAAGGTGGTACCGCGAGTTTTCTCGTCCTTATATTATAGTTGTTTTTTTGTTAGTAGAGAAAATGTAAAGGAGTGATGAGACATGAATATTGAAGAAATAAAGATAAGTTTAGTTAGTGATTTGGAAAAAGTGACTGATTTAAAAGAATTGAATGACTTAAAAGTTGAATATTTAGGTAAAAAAGGTAAGATTACTGAACTTAATCAGATGATTAAAGATGTACCAAATGAGGAAAAGAAAGAGTTTGGTCAAAGAGTAAATGAGTTGCGTACAATGTTTAATGACATTTATGAAGAAAAAAAACAGGCGTTTGAAGCAGCGATTTTAAATGAAAAATTGGCTAAAGAAGCAATTGATATTAGTTTACCTAGTAGAAAAATAAAACGTGGTAGTAAGCATCCAATGACTAGAATTACTGAAGAGTTTGAGGATTTGTTTGTTTCAATGGGATATACGGTTTATGAAGGACCAGAAATCGAAAGTGATGAGAATTGTTTCCAAAAATTAAATCTTCCTAAAGGTCATCCGGCAAGGGATGCACAGGATACTTTTTATTTAAAAGATGAGTATGAGAATTTCTTACTACGTAGTCAAACTTCAACGGCTCAAGTTAGAGCAATGGAAGATAATAAAGATAAGGGACCTATTAGAATAGTTTGTCCAGGAAAAGTATACAGAAGAGATGAAGATGCAACTCATTCGCATCAATTTATGCAGATAGAGGGATTAGTAATTGATGAGAATGTTTCGATGGCTGATTTGAAGGGAACTTTGGAATTATTCTGTAAGAAGATTTTAGGTGAAAAGACAAAGGTAAGATTTAGACCAAGTTTCTTTCCATTTACTGAACCTTCAGTTGAAGTTGATGTTACTTGTTTCAAATGTGGAGGCAAGGGCTGTCCTTTATGTAAACAAACTGGATGGATTGAAGTATTAGGTGCGGGAATGGTTCATCCTAATGTATTAGAAATGAGCGGATATGACAGTAAGAAATATCAAGGATTTGCTTTTGGTACGGGAATGGATAGATTTGCGATGTTTAAGTATGGTATTCCTGATATTAGAACAATTTATGGTAATGATATCAGATTTATTAGTCAATTTGATAGAAAGGATGCTGAATAGTTATGAAATTAAGTAGAAAATTTGTTAGTGATTATATTGATTTAGATAGTGAATTAACTATTGAGAAAATCGCTGAAGACATGACTGGTGTGGGTAATGAGTATGATTCGGCAGAAAAGTTAATTAATTGTACTAATTTAACTGTAGGCCATGTGTTAGAATGTGAAAATCATCCGGATTCAGATCATTTGCATGTATGTAAAGTTGATGTTGGTAATGAGGTTTTAAATATTGTTTGTGGAGCACCTAATGTAAGATGTGGCTTAAAAGTAATAGTTGCCTTACCGGGAGCAAAATTACCTGGTGGAGAAATTAAGAAAGGTTCTATTCGTGGAGTTGAGTCTAACGGAATGATTTGCTCTAAAGCAGAACTTGGTCTTGATAATAAGTTCTTAGAAGATAAGGATAAGATGGGAATTCATGAATTAGATGAATCAGTAGAAATAGGAAGTGATCCAATTAAGGCACTTGGACTTGATGATGAAGTAATTGACTTTGAACTTACATCTAATAGAGGAGATTTATTAAGTGTACTTGGTATGGCTTATGAGTTAGGGGCAATTTATAAGAAACCGGTTAAAGAGATGGAAGTTAGTTATTCTGAAAATAAAGATGATATTAATGATGGTTTTAAAGTTGTTGTTGAAACGGAAGACTGTCCATTATTCTTAGGAAAAATGGTTAAGAATGTTACTATTAAAGAAAGCCCGGATTTTATTAAAAATAGATTAATTGCGAGTGGTATTCGTCCAATTAATAATGTTGTTGATATTTCAAATTATGTAATGTTAGAGACTGGTCAACCACTTCACTATTATGATGCGGATAGACTAGGAGATACTTTGGTTGTTCGATGCGCTAAAGACGGGGAAATGTTAACAACACTTGATGGACAAGAAAGAGAGTTATCAGTTGACGATATCGTTATTGCGAACAGATGCGATGCTGTAGGACTTGCTGGAGTTATGGGTGGACTTTCTACAGAAGTTGAGATGGATACTAAAAACATTTTAATTGAAGCGGCAATTTTTGATAGTGTTAAAATTAGAAGAACTTCTAAGAGGATTTTAAGAAGTGAGGCTTCTAATAGATTTGAAAAAGGACTTGATCCCAAGAGAACTTATATGGCAATTGATAGAAGCTGTCATTTACTTGAAAAGTTTGCTGATGCAGAAATTGTTGGAGGAATGAGTGTTTACGATAAAACTAATAAAGCAGATAAAGTAATTACAGTGACAGATGAAAAGATTAATAAAGTTTTAGGTATTGAAATTCCAGAAGATACTGTTGTTGAAATTTTAAATGATTTAGGATTTAATGCTACAAGTGAAAAGGGAATTGTAGAAGTTGTTGTTCCAACGAGAAGAGGCGATGTTAATATTGCTGAAGATTTGATTGAAGAAGTTGGTAGAATTTATGGAATGGATAATATTCAAGGAAAATTGCCCGTTTTAAATGTTGTTACAGGAACTTATAATCATACAAAACGTGCTGTTAAGGATAAAATGGTTGGATTAGGATTAAATGAGACTTGCAGTTATACGTTAATTCCTAAGGAGGAAGTTCATAAGTTTACGACAGATGAGTTTGAAGAGATTTATTTAGCCGATCCAATGAGTGAAGAACGTAATACATTAAGATATAGTTTACTTTATTCATTAAAAGAAATTTATTTATACAATAAGGCTCGTAATAATACAAATATTTCAATCTTTGAAATGGGAAAAGGTTTCTATAAGGAAAATGATGAATATAAAGAAGATTTGAAATTAGCAGGATTAATGACAGGGGATTATTATTTAGATATTAATAATACAAAAGTAGATTTTTATACTGTTAAAGGCGTAGTTGAAGAGTTATTAGAATATTTAGGATTTGGTGGAAGATATAGTTTTGTAGTTGGTGGAGTAAGTGATGAATTCCATCCAGGGCAAAGTGCAAGTATTATTTTACAAGGAAAGCAAGTTGGAGTGATTGGTAAACTTCATCCTAATGTGTTAAAGGATAATGTTTATGTTTTTGAGATTAATTTAGATAAGTTACTTCAAAATTATCCAAGTAGAATGAGTTATAAAGATATTCCTAAATTCCCATCTATTTCTAAGGATATAGCATTTATTTTAAATAAGAGTGTTACAGCAGGAGAAGTGATGGCTACTATTAAGAAAGCAGGCGGTAAACTTCTTCAAAGTATTTCAGTATTTGATGTTTATACTGGAGAAAATGTTGGGGAAGATGAGAAGTCTATTGCATTTAAACTTAATTTCCAAGATCCGAGTAGGACACTTACTGATGAAGAGGTTATGACAGTGTTTAATAATATTATTTCAAAGGTTGAAAGTAGTCATAATGCCAAGTTACGTGATAAGTAGAAGTAAAGACTTGAAGTTTTATATATCTTGAAGTCTTTTTATAAATTTAAATTACAATTAAAAAAGGCATTTGATAAAAATGTCTTTTGATGTGTTAAAATAATTGAATGTTTTGGGTAAAATGAATCATAATAAGAATAAAATATTATTCTTCTGTATTACCTTTTTGAACACGTTTTCTGATTGTTTCAATAAGAGTATTTTTTAATTCTTGATCGGCGTTTTCCCAAATAAGACAGAAGAATACTCCTAATCCTGGTAATGTTATTTCATCATTTGATGAAACTGATTCATCGATGGCTTCTTTTAAAGCCATATAGTCGTCTCCTTTAAAATTATTAATAATATGTTCTTTTATGTTCATATAGTTTCCTCCTAAATATATTTTTTACTGATTTGTTTTAAAATATACATTAATTGTTGAGTTTATAAAAAATTATAATTATATGTTGGAGTTTAAGTATGAAAAATTATGGATTCTATGAACTTTATGAGGAGTGGTTGATGATGCGATGAAATTTATTTTGTCTTTTGTTATGGTTTTGTTGTAGAATATAAGTGGTGGTTAATATGAAGTTAGACGTTAATGGTACATATTATGATATAGTAATTGAAAAAAAGACTGGAAACAGAAATACTTACATTCGAGTAAAAAAAGATTTAACTATTCAAGTGACAACAAATGTGTTTACTTCTAATAAAGCAATTTTAAAATTAATTGAAGATAATTATGAAAAAATAGTTAAAATGATCGAGGTTCAGGAAACAAAAAATAGTAATAACGAGGGGTTCTTTTATTTAGGAAAGAAATATGATATTGTATATGCAGAGTGGTGTAGTATTTCTTTTGGAGAAGATAAAGTATTTTTAAGTAAGACTTTGGATATAGATAAATGGTATAAAGAACAAGCGAGAGTTTTATTTCAGGAACATTTTGATAAGATGTATAATAAGTTTTCTAAGAGAATTCCTTATCCAGAATTAAAAATAAGAAAGATGAAGAGTAGATGGGGAGTTTGTAATATTAGAACGAAAGTTATTACTTTGAATTTGGAATTAATAAAAAGAGATACTAAGTATTTGGATTATGTTATTGTTCATGAACTTAGTCATTTAATTCATGGTGATCATTCTCCGGCGTTTTGGAAGTTGGTTGGAGAAAATATGCCAGAGTATAAAAAATATCGTGAGGAGATGAAGGATTTTTGATGGTAGTTACTAGTTTAGAAAATGAAAAAGTAAAGAAATTTAGAAAATTACAACAGAAAAAATATAGAGAAGAGTATGAACAGTATATTATTGAGGGGATGCATTTAATATATGAGGCATATAGAAAAGGGGCAATTCAAGAATTAATTATAATGGAAGGAACTGATTGTCCACTTCCGCCAGTGCCTTATACTTATTATAGTCGAGAAGTTATGAAAAAGATTTCGGCTTTAGAAAATCCGCCTACTATTATGGCACTTTGCAATAAACTTGATAATAGTACAGTTAAGGGAGAGAAGATATTGTTGTTGGATGGAATTCAAGACCCTGGTAATTTAGGAACGATTATTCGAAGTGCTGTTGCTTTTAATGTTGATACAATTATTTTAACGGAAGATACTGTTGATGCATATAATCCTAAGGTTTTAAGAGCGACACAGGGAATGTTTTATCATGTAAATATCATTAATAGAAAAGGCATTGAAATTATTATGTTATTACAGAATTTAGGTGTTCCAGTATATGGTACTAGTGTTAGTGATGGTGTAGATGCAAGAACATTAAGTAGTAAAGAAAAAGAGAAGTTTGCATTAGTGATGGGAAATGAAGGTAATGGTGTTCGGGAAGAGATTAGTGAAAGATGTACTAAAAATCTTTATATTCCAATGAATAAAAATGCGGAGAGTTTAAATGTTGGAGTCGCAACATCGATACTTCTTTATGAGTTGGGGAGAAAGTAATGGAAAAGGTATTTGTTGGTAAGACAGTTTCAACACATGGTATTAAGGGAGAAATTAAGATACTTAGTGAGTTTGAATATAAGGATAATGTTTTTAAAGTTGGCAATGAGTTAATTATAGATGATGTTAGATATGTTATTAAAAGCTATAGACATCATAAGAATTTTGAGATGGTTACTTTAAATGATTATAAGGATATTAATGAAATTTTGTTTTTGATGAAGAAGAAAGTTTTTGTTGATAAAGAGAGTTTGATTCTTGGAAGTAGTCAAGTTTTAGATAGTGAACTTGTTAATTATAAAGTTAGAACTATTGATGGACAAGAAGGAAGTATTACTGAGGTGTTTTTTGCTAGTCCTTCAAATAAAGTACTTAGAGTTAGTTTAGATAAAGAATATTTGATACCAGTTAATTCACCAATGGTAAAAGAAATAAATAAGGAAAAATGTGAAGTTGTTGTGGAACTTATTAGTGGAATGTAGGTGATATGATGAAGATAGATATTTTGACGTTATTTCCTAATATGTATCAAGGTATTTTTGATGAATCAATTATAAAAAGAGCAATTGATGAGGGGAAAGTTGCAATTAATATTCATAATTTTAGGGATTATACGAATGATCCTCATAATAAGGTAGATGATACTCCTTATGGTGGAGGAGCGGGGATGGTTCTTACTTGTCAGCCGATTTTTGATTGTGTTAAGAGTTTAAGAAGCGATGATTCTATTGTGATATTAATGACGCCAGATGGAGAAGTTTATAAGCAAAGACGGGCATATGAATTGAGTAGGTGCAAGCATTTGATATTGATTTGTGGTCATTATGAAGGTTTTGATGAGAGAATTAGAACTATTTGTGATATGGAAATTAGTATTGGAGATTATGTACTTACTGGTGGAGAGTTAGCATCGATGGTGCTAGTGGATAGTATTGTAAGACTTATGCCTGGTGTAATTGAAGAAGAAAGTCATTTGAATGATTCATTTAATAACAATTTACTTGATTATCCAACATATACTAAACCAAGAGTGTATGAAGGATTAGAGGTTCCGGAAGTATTACTTTCTGGTGATCATAAGCGCATAGAAGAATATCGTTTGAGTGAAAGTATTAAGAAAACGAAAGAGAGAAGACCTGATTTATTAGAAAAAGTGGGTGAATAAATGTATTCAGTTATAAAAGAAAAGAGAAAAGGTAAAGTAGTTTCGAAACAGGTATTTAATGAATTTAGTGGTTTTGTGATGACGTCTCGGAAAGGATTTTTAATTGGAAATATTAGGGTTAAAGATCTTGAGATTATGAATAAAAAATTGGCTAATGGAGTAGTTACAAAGCAGGTTTTGAAAAAGTATAACAGACTTATTTCGTTACTTACAGAGTTATTAATAAGTGATGATGAGAGCGGGGATACGTTTAGAGAGGCTTTAAATCAAATAGAAAAGTTTAGATTAGAAGTAAAAAATAAGTATCGTGAATTTTTAAAGAAAAAGGAATTGGAAATGATGTCTAAGCAGTTGTTGCTTTTAAAGAAGGAAGCAGATAAAAAACTATTTGAGATTCAGGATGCTTATTTAACAATGAAGACAAGTGGTAAAGGTAAATAAAGAAGTCAACGTACGTTACGTTGATTTTTGTTTTGGAGTATTGGAGTTTTGAATGATGATAGGGGTCATAAAACTTATTTTGCTCTTGATTCGGTTATTGTAAAGAAGTGTATTTTGTGATAAATTATATTTAGTATAAGTAATGATAAAAGGGTGTTGATTTGGAAGATGAGAAAGGCTAGAAGTAGAAATTTTATTTTGATAGTATGCGGAACTTTGTTGATGTTACTTGTTAGTTTTACTTTTATTAAATTTTTGATAAGTATAGTGGAGAATACTGATAGAGAAAATTTTGAGGAAACTATTTTAGCAAATGTAGTTACATCTTCTTCTAATATTGAAATTAGTGGGAATGGGAATTTTATTGGTAATTCACCAGTTATTTCACAAACAACGGTTTCTGATTTTAATGTTAGAGTTAGTGAGATAGGTGATAAAGTAAAGTATTCAATTAAGTTTTGTAATTTGAATGGTGTTAATTTGGTTTATGAGCAGTTGTTTATTGGAGATATTTCTTGTAGGAATGATGAGGGGAATAGTATTAGTTGCGATGGTGTTAAGGTTAATGTTTCTGCTAGTAGTGGTGGAAATGACCTAGAAAGCGGGGATATTGTTGTAAGAAATAGTTGCATTTTACTGACTGCAGAAGTGGAATTTATAGGGAATAGTAATCAGGTAATTGATGTTTTAATTGATGAGTATGCATTGGTGCTTAAGAGTGCTTGATAGTAGGTAAGATTGGTGTTGTTTATTTTTTAAAATATGATATACTTTATATATAATAAAGGGTCTTAGTAAGAAAACTTGGGGTGATTAGTGATGGAAAAGAATAATACTGGTACACAAAAGATTTCTAGTAGAAATAGAAATAAAACTAAGAATAAAAGTCTTCAGATCAAGGCAAAGGAAAAAGAATTGGCAAAAAAGACTAGAGTTAAAAAAGAAAAAGTTGTAAAGAAAAAAGAAGTGGTTGAAGAAGTTCCTGACGTTAGAATAAGAGAAGAAGTACAACTAGTTCCAGAAAGAAAGAAGGTTGTGGTTTCACAGACTATAACTGATAATAATAAGGATTCGTTAAAGAAGACTGATAATCGATTTAACTTTGTTGAAGATGTACAAAGTGACTGTGATAACTTTAATGAATTGGAAGAATTTCTTGATTATAAGAATGTTGAAAGTGTTCCGGTTCAGGAAATTAGACAATTAGAGCGAACAGATGTACAAGATGAGGAAGAGATTATTTCGCCGCCTACTAGTAATGTCGATGTAAATGCTAAGGCATATTTTAGTTTTGAAAATAGAATTATTGTATTATTAGTTTTGATTGTAGTATCTTTCTTTGTAGCAGGATTGTTGATATTTAAGTCTATTACACATACTGATACTGCGGCAATAGTTTTTGATGATAAGAGCAATGTAGAATATAGTGTTTGTATTGATGATGCTGCTAGTAGTCAGTATTATTCAAATGAATGTTTAGAAGAGGGAATGGAATATTTGACTGGTATTACGGAGAGTGTTCCAGTTACTTTTAGATATGAGATGTTATTTAATAAGGCTGTTTCGACTAATGTTAGTTACTATGTTGTTTCAAAGGTTAATGTTTATCGAGAAAAAAATGGTAAAGTATTAAATACAATGGAAGATGTTTTGGTAGAGAGAACAGTGCATTCTGTATTTGGGGATGAGGCATCTTTAGCAATTGATGTTGAAGTTCCTTTTAGGAAATATGTTGAGTATGTAAATAGTTATAATAGTCAATATGGTTTGGATAGTTATGCTGATTTAGAAATTATGCTTTATATTGATAATGGAAATGTAATTAAGAAAGTTGCTAATGCAAAACTTCCTTTAACAACGAAGACATTTAGTATTGATGTTATGGAGAGTGTTAATAAAGAACAGAATTTAACTTTAGCAAGTGATAGTTGGGGTAGTGTTAATACTTCGTATGCTGTTGTTGGAGTAATATTTGTTTTATTTGGAGTTCTTGGTATTGTAAGACTTACTAATTTGATATTTAAATTAGTTGGTAATAGTAGTGTATATCAAAGAAAGTTGAGTAAAATTTTAAAAGAATATGACCGATATATAGTTATTTCTAGAGGAGAGTATACTATTGATGATAGTAAGAGACTTGTTAAGGTTACGACTTTTGGGGAGTTGCTTGATGCTAGAAATACTTTAGAAAAACCAATAGTTTATGTTAAGGTAAATAATGTTAAGAGTGAATTTTATGTTGAAGATAGTGAGGCTATTTATAAATATACTCTTAAGGAAGCAGATGTAGAAGAGAAGAAGTAGTTTTCTTCTTTTTTTGTTAGATTTTCGTTGCTTTTTGGATTTTGTTATGTTATAATCGACTTTGTCAAAGCGCGATGATCCGCTGTTACTTAAAGATATTAAATATGATCATTGTAAGAAATAAATTTAGAGAGGAGAAATTTGATATGAATATTATTGACAAAATTAATGAAAAACAAATTAATCCTAACGTTCCTGAATTCCGTGTTGGAGATACAGTTAGAGTTGACGTTAAGATTATCGAAGGAAAAAGAGAAAGAATTCAAGCTTTCGAAGGTGTTGTAGTTGCTAGACGTGGTGGTTCAGTTTCTGAAACATTTACAGTTCGTAAAATGTCTAGTGGTGTAGGAGTTGAGAGAACATTCCCAATTCATTCACCTAAAGTAGCAGGAATTACAGTTATCCGTAGAGGTAAAGTAAGACGTGCTAAACTTACATTCCTTAAAGGTATGGTTGGTGGATACCGTATTAAAGAAAGAGGACAAAAGTAAGGCTAAGGCCTTATTTTTTTTGAACTTAATGTACGTTGACGAATATAAATAATGTTGTTAAAATAGTTTTTAGACGTGATGTAAATAAAGTTTTTCGTGGATAAGGTGATTTTATGGAGAAGAATAAAAAGGTTATATTAGAAATAATTTCATATGTTTTGATAATAGTATTAGTAGTTTTTATTAAGATGTATGTTGTTTCACCAATTAAAGTAAATGGAAATTCTATGTATAATACGTTGCATGATGATGATATTATGCTTTTAAATGAGTTTATTTATAGATTTAAGGATATTCAAAGACTGGATATAGTAGTTGTTAAAGAGGACGATGAATTGTTGATAAAAAGGGTTATTGGACTTCCAGGTGAGAGGATAAAATGTGTAGATGGTATTGTTTATATTAATGATGAGGAATTGATGGAAGGCTATGTTTATAGTGTAACTGGTGACTTTGATGAAGTAGTAATTGGTGAAGATGAATATTTTGTTATGGGAGATAATAGAAGTGTTTCTTTAGATAGTAGAAGGTATGGGACTTATACTAGAAAGGAAATACAAGGAAAAGCAAGTTTGACACTTTATCCTTTTAGTCGTTTTGGTAATAAGGAATAGGGGATTAAATGGAAAGGTTTTAAAATTAATAGTAAATCAGGGGGGAAAAAGTATGGCAATTACTGCAGTTGATAAGATTAGAATAAATAAGTATTTAAAGGAGCATGCTTTGGGAGATCTTTATTATTTAGATATGTGTGATGCACTTGGAAAAAGAGGAAAGATTTCTGATGTAGAGTTTTTGGAATATTTTGCCGAGTATGTTGCTTGTGAATTTCGAAGAGATGATAAGATATCAATTAATCATTTAACTAAAGTTATTTCGATTATAGATTCTTTTTTAGGATGGACACAAGAAGAAAAGACGGAGATTAATGATGAAATTTTAGATAAAATTAGAAGTTTTAAGGATTTTTATGATGAGTATCTAAACAGGACTGGCTATGATAGAGATGTTGAGTTTTATAATAATTCTGTTGAGAGTATTGTGGCATTGGTTAATGAGTTGTATCCAAGAGAAGTTAATGGTGATGCAGTTTCTAAGTATATTAATAGTATTGCAGAACTAGAGGCTAATGTTAGAAGATTGGAAAGGGAACTGGGAGAAGCAACAAGACTATATAATAATTTGCAGGGCGACTATGTACGAAAATCTTCTAAAGTAGATGAATTAAGTGAAGAAGTACGGTCTTTAAGAGATGATATTAAAGGTAAACGAAGAGAGATAGGCGAATTAGATGGTACAATTGAATCGTTACAGGGAAAAATTGCTTCATTAGAAGGAATGCTTGTGGATGTAAGAAAAGAGAATGCAGAACTTTCTCCTTATAGAGAACAATACGAGGTGCTAAGCACTGAAGTAAAACGATTGAGGAAAATAATTGAAGATGATATTAGAACAAAGACAGCATCAGAAAAATTAAAGGTTAAGCATTCAAATATAGAATCATTGATTTATCAGAAGCTATTATTAGAAAGAGCAAGTATTGATGAGTTGGTGAAGTTTGTTAAAGGACATGGATTAGTTTCTGATAATAAGGAGATTGTTGGTTTGTTGCGAAAAATGAGGGGCAAAATTAATATTGATAATAGTAGTTTTTCTATTGCTCTTGGTTATAAAATTGTTGCTCCAACTGTTTCTGAAAATGGAAATTTTTCTATAAATGTTCCGTTTGATTGTAAACATTATGATATTATGTTAGTTTCTGATTTTCATATTAAAGAGATGGATGCAAGGGTACAAAGAGGCTATGATATATTAACTGATTATTGTGTTAAAAATGGTATTAATTTAATTCTTAATCTAGGAGATTTCTATAATGGTTTTAATAGTGGAATCTTGGATTATGAAAGTGCAATTAAGAATTATGAAAGTGTAGAACAAGCAATTGCGAAGTTGCCGCAAGTTGGTGGACTTTATCATGCGGTTTTAGGTGGTAATCATGAAAAGAATATGACTAGGTTCGGATTTGATCCGATAGCGATGATGGCACAAGAAAGAGAGGATTTTATTAATTTAGGGTATACACATTCAACAGTTTTATTAAATAGTCCTAGTAATAATTTAGGTTGTTTTGATATTCATCATCCTGATACTTATGATTTTCCGGTTGATTTGGATGATGATGGAATATACATCGGGGAGATGGATGCATATTTAAGTGAACTATATGGAAAGCAAGGCAGAAACAGAGATGAATCCTATATTGATGTGTTTGGTCATACTCATAGAAATCAATTTAATTACCCTAGTGGGTATTGTTATGTTCCATCTTATTTTGAGGGTGGAAGTAAAAAGGGAGCATGTCATATGAGGATTTATTTTGATGAAGATACCGATATAAAATATATGGTGTTTATGCCACTAAGTTATAGTAATGGTGTTAAATTGAATAAAACAACGGAAGTTTTATATCAAAAAGTTTTAACTAAGTAGTTTTGTAAGTGAGTAGAGTAAAAATTCTACTCTTTTGTTATAATGGGGGTTTAAGAGTAAGGGGTAGTTATGAGTAAAGAATTGGTTGTAGAAAGTGCTAAGAAGAAATTTAGTGGTGAGCTTTAAGCAAATTGATGATTATTTTGAGTTGGCGGAGTCAAGTTCAGTTATTAAAAATAAGTATCAAATTGGTGATGGAATATTAAAAGGTATTATTCAAGAAAAAGTAATTGAAAAAGAAAAGAAAGTATCTTGTTCAAACAAAATAAAAGATAAAAAATATAAAATAATGGAAAATCACTTAAGAGGTTTCGATAATAAAGATAAGTATGAAGTACTAATTAAAGTTAATAAGGAAAAAAATGAAAATCTTGAAAATTTAGTAATAGAGCTTGGACCTATTTAATTATGGGGATGTATAATGAAATAGTTATGGTGGTTGTAAAATCTACTATTTATATTAATTAAAATATTCATTTAATAAAATATAATTATGTATATGTGATATAATATTAAACAGAATTAATTAACTATAAGGAGTGGTAAAAATGAGTAATAAAGAAACAAGTTTTTCTAATACTTCCATTAATTGGTATATACCGACTTATGGAAAACTTCCTAGAAAGACTTATAAATAAAGGTTTTTATTCTTATTTCTTTTTACATTTTATAGGTAAAAAATTATAAAATTTTAAATAAAATAGGGATAATAACGATTTATGGAAAACTTTAGAAAGGAGAAAGAATATGGCAAAAGATTTGATGATTAGAAGTAGTGCAGAAGAATTTATAACATTTAAAGTACAAGAAAAAAATAAAGGTATACAAGTCAGATATGAAAATGAAACTTTATGGATGACTCAAAAAGCTATGGCTGAATTATTTAATGTAGAACAACCAGCAATAGCTAAGCATTTAATTAATATTTATAATGAAAAAGAGTTGGATAAAGATTCAACTTATTCCAAAATGGAATTAGTTCAAAAAGAAGGAAACAGACAAGTTAAAAGGCAAGTTGAATTTTATAATTTAGATGCTATTATTTCTGTAGGATATAGAGTTAACTCTTTGAGGGCAACTCAATTTAGAAGATGGGCTACCAATGTATTAAAAACATTCACTATTCAAGGATATGTACTAGATAAAGAAAGGATGAAAAATGGTTCATTTATAGATAAAGATTATTTTGAAAAGTTATTAGAAGAAATTAGAGAAATAAGACTATCCGAGAGAAGATTTTATCAAAAAATTACAGATATTTATGCAACTAGTATTGATTATGATTCTAAATCTCCAATATCAATCGATTTCTTTAAAAAAGTTCAAAATAAAATGCATTATGCAGTATCTCGTCAAACTGCAGCAG
>CAYXZZ010000016.1:0-27359 GCA_964470055.1 uncultured Mycoplasma sp. | reverse complement strand
CATTGTATACTAATTTTACGCCTCCTGTTTCTGTCGTTCTGACTATCTTCCAACAAAAGCCTGCAAAATAAACATTGTTTTTAGTAACATTCCCACGATAATAATAAATTGGATTACTTTCCGTTCCACTTCTTATATAAGCAGTATTATTTAATGTTGTTAACCCAGAAGTCGAGCTAAAACTAACACTACTATCTGAAACTGCTCCATTTTTCATCATAGTAACAAAAGTTTCTGGAGGAGTAATTGTTATATCTCCTGTAACATTATTAAATGTAAAAGTATTATTTGAATAACTATATAAAGAAGAACTTACCTTTTCGTTATTTACATATACTAAAACAGTTTCAGGTATATCTCCTGTAAATGTTACTGATAAATTTCCACCATTTATTATCTCTGTAGGATATCCATTATTTGTAATATTTTTATAAGTAACTGTATAAAAATCTCTAAAATCAATACCTATGTTTAAATCATAAGTTGTACTGCTAGAATTATATCCACTAGAAGTATACTTAATAGTTAAATCAAAAGTTTTAACTATACCAGAACTACATGCTCCATCACTATCACAAATTTTACTCTGTAATGTATAATCACTAACTTCATAAGTTAAATTACTTGGTAAACCTGTTAACTCATAAATTCCCATTTCCACATTTCCAAAGTTCGTAACTGTAACTGTATATGTTACACTTGAATCAGAATTAGGAAGTTTAACATTTGTAAGTAAAGACTCAACACTATAATCATAAGAATTCGCAGCACCTGAACTAGTATTACTTGAATATGCAAATCCAGTAACTCTTATATCTTTATTTAGTCTCACTTCCGCAACCAGATTACTAATTGACATATCCGATACAAAGGCCGCAAAACCTACTGTAAGTCCTAAAACTACAAAAAGTGCAATTGCATAAACATATTTTCTCCACTTTTTCATATCTTCACTCCTAACATAAAGTTGTATACTTTATGGCAAACAGTTAAATTTCGTTGATATATAAAGAAATTAAATATTTTGACTAGAAATTTTGACTAAGTATTTTTTATGATTTTTTTATTTTTTGCGACAAAATCAAGAGATTTTTAATATTTTTTGACGGCTTAAATTTTTAATAATTATTTTTTTTCGTTGATATATCTAAGTTTTTAAGAATATTAATTTTAAGTATTCAAATTAGTAAATTATATGTTATAATTAAGTAGAATAAGGAAAATAATAAAATATATAAAGTATACAACTTTATATATCTTCGACATTTTCCGCAGTATATAAAGTTTTTATTTTAGTTGACGGCTTAAAAAAGTCAAAAAAACGGGAATGTTTGTGTTCCCGTTTTTGTTTGATAAGTACTGATTATTAGTTAAGTTTTTCTAATTTTTTTCTTTCCATATCTTGCATCATTGTTTTAATATTTCGCATTACTTGAGGATTATTTCTTACATACATATATCCTGCTACTCCTACTCCTCCAAGTACTGCCGCAATGGCCATATTTTTCATTGTATTATTTTTTCTCATAATTTCACCTCTACTTTTATTATGAGAATTTGCTGGTTATTTTATACCGTTAATTAAAAAATCTTTTATAGTAGTTCTTCTAATATCGGCTGAAGTATTTGCGATAGCAATATCTAAGGCTTTTAAGTCACCAATTAAATATAATTTCTTTTTACTTCTAGTAATTCCAGTATAAATTAGTTTTCGATATAGCATTTTGCCATAATTTTTTACTACTGGCATAATGATAACATCAAACTCACTACCTTGGGCTTTATGAATAGAAATTGCATAGGCTAGACGAAAACTATTGAAATTAGTTGGAGTATACTTGACTAAATTACCATCAAAATCAATATGAATTTCTTTTTTAGGAGATGTGACTATTTTGTCAATTATACCAATATCTCCATTATAGACATTATCATCTGGCATATTAGTTAATTGAATGACTTTATCTTGTTCTCTAAAAGTTACTTCACCAATACGTAGTTCTTTTTTTAAATCGTCCTTTGGATTAAATATTGACTGAATATGTTTATTTATTTCATCAATACCTGTGATTGTTTTATACATTGGCGCAAGTATTTGAAAGTTTTTATAAGAAATATCTTTAAAAGTAGTTGCGAGTTCCATAATAGTTGGAATTACTTGTTCACTTGGACAACTAATAAAAGTTAAATCTTCATCTTTATTAAATATTTGAGGATGGACTTCACCTTGTCTTACATCGTATGCAAGAGAAATAATATTTGAGTCTTTTCCTTGACGGTATAATTCTTTTAGTTTTACAACTTCTAGTTTTTCTGATTCGATTAAATCATGAAGAAGTTGTCCTGGGCCAACAGATGGCAATTGATGATCATCTCCAACCATAACCATTTTACAATTAGCAGAGATTCCTTTTAAAAGACTTGCCATAAGATAAGTATCAATCATACTGGCCTCATCAATAATTACAAACTCTACTTTACTTTTATTATATTCATTTACTTGAAATTTATTGGTGTCTTTTTGCCATTTTAAGAAACGATGGATGGTTGATGCTCTTAGTCCAGTTGATTCTGTCATTCTCTTAGCGGCACGACCTGTTGGCGCAAGTAAGGCAACTTTTTCTTGAAGATGTTCATATGAAAGTTTATTTAATTGACGATAGATTTCAGTTATTCCTTTCATAATAGTTGTTTTTCCTGTACCTGGACCACCAGTTATAATTAAAAGATCACGGTCATAGCTTTCTTTAATAGCCCGTTTTTGTTCTTCATTATAAGTTATTTCATAAAAACTTTCGAGATCTTTAATTTTATCATCAAGATGCTTATCATGCGTTAAAGGATTATTGTCTAGTAAACGTAATCTTTTAACTATTAATGTTTCTGCTTCATACATATCTTTTAAATAATATTTTTCTTCTTTGATGACTATTCGAACGTCTTTATTTAATTCTTCTAAAGCATGGTCAAAGTCAGTATGACTAATATCAATACCTAAAACTCTTGGAAGTAAAGTTAATAGCTCTTCTTGGTAGTAATAACTATGACCATAAGTATTTGATACTTCAGTCATTATATAGATAATAGCGGCTTTTATTCGAATAAGAGAATCTTTTTCTATGTTCATATTTAAAGCAATTTGGTCTACTTTTTTGAAGTTAATATCTGTTATGTCATAGATTAGTTGGTAGATGTCTGTTTCAATTACTTGTTTAGTTCTATCTTTATAGTAATTATAGATAATCATAGAATCTCTAGTAGAAAAACCTAAATTACCTAAAAAAAGAATTGTTTCATAACTTGCTTCATATTCTTTTAATTTAGTATGAAGAGTATCAATATTGGCTTTAGTAATAGTTGGGATAAGTAAGAGATTATCAGGATTTTCAAGAATTATTTTTAATGTGTCTTTTCCTAAAACATCAACAATGTTTTTAGCCTTTTTTTCTCCAATACCTTTAAATAGTCCACTAGTTAAAAATTCAATGATTGAATCTTTTTCTTCTGGTTTACAGCGTTCATAACTTTCTACTTGGAATTGTTCACCATATTTTTCATGTTTTACTAATTTACCATAGAACATATAAGTATCCATATCATTAAGTTCATGGAAATAGCCAGTAAAGGTAATAGTTCGATCTAGATAATTGGCTAGTTTTTCATCGTTTGTATCTTGTACCTTAAAAATACCAATGTTATAACCATTGGCAGTTTGATAGATGCTTTTTCTGTAATTTCCTTTAATGTATGTAGCCATATATGTCCTCCTATCTTAGGTAAAAATTACTCACCTAGACAATATGGATATTCAATAGCGGTAATTTTTACAGTTACAAATGTATTATGTTCTAATTCTTTATTTATTTTAACATATAAATAGTTGTCTGTGTGACCAAAACTTACTCCGTCTTTAGTTTCTTCAATTAATACTTCTACTTCTTTATTTAGATATTTATTGAAGTAATTTAGTTCTAGTTCTTTTGATACTTCTAATAGACGTCTCGCACGGTGTTTTTTTTCTTCATTATCAATATGATCTGGAAGAGTTTCTGCTTTTGTACCTTTTCTTAGACTGAATGGGAAAACATGAATTTTAGTTAAACTTAGTTCTCGACAAGTTTGAATAGTACGTTTAAACATCTCCTCTGTTTCACCGGGGAAACCAACAAGAACATCTGTTGTGATAGAGATATTTGGACGAATAGAGCGAATTTCATGTATTTTGTTGTAGAAGAAGTCTAGATCGTATTTACGATTCATTAGTTTTAAGACTTCATTACTTCCTGCTTGAAGAGGAATATGCATATGATCGACGATAATATTACTACTTTTAATAACATCTAAAACTTCTTCAGTAAGTTCCGTTATTTCAATTGAAGATATTCTTAATCTTTTTAAGCCATTAATCTTTACTATTTCTTTTAAAAGTTCAGCAAAGTTTGTATCTAAATCTACTCCATAGTTTCCAGTATGAATTCCTGTTAGAACGACTTCTTGATAACCATTATTTACTAAATCAGTTATTTCTTTTATGACTTCTGTTTTTTCTTTAGAACGACATTTTCCTCGAACAAAAGGAATGATACAGTAACTACAGAAATTCTCACAACCATCTTGAATTTTAACGAAGGCTCTTGTTCGACCTGGAAAGTCTGTTATATACATATCTTCAAAAACTGTTTTTTCTTCTTGATATAGTCGTTTTAAAGTTTCTTTTTTTGTAAAATATTCATCTAAAAGTTCAATAATTTTTGATTTATCTTTATTTCCAATAACAATGTCTAGTCCTTCAATTTCATAATCTTTATTTGCTTCAATAAAACATCCCATCGCAACAACACAAGCATCAGGATTTCGGTTTATGGCGGCTCTAATCATTTTCTTTGATTTAATATCTGAAGTGTTTGTGACAGTACAAGTATTAATGATATATACATCACAGATATCCGTAAAATCTTTAATTATGTAATTATTTTCTTTTAATTTGCTTATTATAAATTCACTCTCATAGGTGTTTACTTTACAACCTAGAGTTAATATTCCAACTGTTCTCATTAATTATTCTCTTCTTTCCATGTTTGATACCAATTATCTAATTTTTCTTTTGTGTCGGCATAAACTTTTTTTGATTCTTCAACGATTGTATCAATAACTGGTTCAATCGATTCTTGCATAGTTATCTTACTTTCTTCAAAGGTTGCTAGGTGTTCGTTATAGAGTTCTTCTCCAAGTTCTTCTTTATATGAAGAAGCAATACTATCTTTTACTTCAATTAATTTATCTTTAATATTTGAATAAGTCTTCAAGGAAGTTTCTTTTATTTTATCTTTATATTCAGGATAAACACTTTCGATTTTTGCATCTATATTTTCATATATTTCTATTACTTTTTCTTTTGATGAGGTTGTTAAGTCAGCAAATGTTTTTCCTTTAATTTCTCCATTATAAAAGATAAAGTCTGTTAGGGTAATAAAGGTATTTTTTAAAGTTTTTTTATCTAAGTCCGTTAAAGAAGTTTTTGCGGTTAAAGTCTTAATATCAGTATTAATTTCTTCTAAATAAGTAGTAAAGGTTTCACTGGATAGATCTAGTGTTTCTTCTTTTGAAGTTTCAACGATTAAATTTTGATTTGTTTCTACTCGATAAGCAATAGAAGTCTCATCAAGTGAAGTTGTATTTTTTAGGCTTATATTTTTGAATGTGATTACTGTTACTAAGGCAATAACTAGTAATATTATTGATATAATTATTTTCTTCATTTTTGATTCCTCCAGGTTTGTGTTTAAAGTATACCATAACTTGACATTTTTTTCAATTTACTTTAGGCCATTTATATATATGTTACTCTTTTTTTTAAAGATTCCATGAAAAAAGACTAACTTTCGTTAATCTAGATTTTTTTGTAATTCTTTTAAGGTCATTAAGAATTCATTCGTCTTCTTTATTTCTTCGTCTAATTTTTCGTAGTTAGCAGTATTTTCCAATTCTAAATCTGATGAAGTTTCTTTTCTTTCAATACCATATATTGGGGAAATAACTGGACTTCGTTCAAATTTCTTAGTTGTTTGATATGCTTGATAAACAGACTTTACTGGTTCAGTTTTTACTTCTACTACAGCCTCTTCTGGTTTTATTTCTTGAGATTGGTCTAGTTTAATAGTATTAAAGTCGTCTAAGACTAATTTTTCTTGAATTGGTTCTATTACTGTTGCAATTATCTGTGGAGCATCTTCTATTTCTTCAATAGTAGTTATTACTGGTTCTTCGATTGTTGCAATTTCTTTTTGAACTTTATTCATTCTTCTCTCTAAGTCTTCTAAAGAAATTGGTTCATTGCCTTCATCGGCATATTGAGTTAATTCATTTGCCTCATACATTTCTTTACTTTTTCTAACTAATTCTTCTAAACTGATGATAGCATTTTCTTCTTGTTCTTCTTCATAGGCTGTTAAATCAATATTTTTTTGTTCTTGTTCAGCCTTTTCTAATTCTTCTGTTAAACGCATTAATTCGGCTTGGGCTTGTTGTCTATTTGGCTCAATTGTTGTATATGATAATTCTTCTTGTTTATTTACTTGTTCTACTACTTCTTCTTTAATTTCTTCTTCGATATTTTCTTCTAAAGATTCTACTTCTACTACCGGTTCAATCATTGTATCTAAGACAAGATCTTCAACCTTAATTGGTTCTTCTAGGTCAAGAGATTCAACTTCTTCAATTTTTTCAACGAACGTTACAATAGGATTTTTTTCGATTACCTCTTCAACAACAGGTTGAACTTTTGCTGTATAAGGTTCTTCAGTAATTGTTTCTAAAACTGGACTATCAAATACTTCAACTGGTGTTTCTTCATAATCTTCTTCAATTATTTCGTTTACTTCCTCTACTAATTTATTTAACTCTTTAGTATTATGTCTTTGTTTTCTTTTGTAGTAGTTTTTATCAATTAAATATATAGCGAAACATAGTACACATGCAACTGCAACAACTATGTAGACAACAATTATCTCCTTTGATGTTAAAAATTCTATTAATTCGTTCATTGTGTTCACCTCTATTATTAGAATATCATAGCCTGATTTTTTATTAAAGAACTATTCTATCTAACTTAATACATTTTACATATACTTTTACAAAATTTCACATTTGTTCGATTTACATATTTTGACATTTGTTTTAGTGGGTATCTACCCTACAGATTAATGATAACATACTTTTTTAATAATAGTATACTTTTTTTCATATATTTTTAGTATGAATGAAAAATTAATTAAATCGACATTGATATTACTAGTAGGTGGCTGTATTACTAAAGTATTAGGTATGCTTATTAAAATGGTAATGGGAAGAATGATTGGAAGTGAGGGATTAGGTCTTTATATGATGATCTTGCCAACATTTTCCTTATTTATTGGAATTAGTCAATTTGGACTACCAATGGCTCTTTCTAAGTTAGTGGCAGAAGATAAGAAAAATAATAAGAAGTTATTTTTTTCTTTAATTCCAATTTCATTAATTATAAATGTTATTTTAATATCGATTATTATTATATTTGCCCCTACTTTAGCCAATAAATTACTGCATAATAGTAAGACATATTTAGGGATATTAGCCATTGCAGTTGTAATTCCTTTTATTAGTATTTCGGGAATTTGTAGAAGTTACTTTTTTGGTAAAGAAAGAATGGTCCCTCATGTTATATCAAACATCGTAGAAGACATTGTAAGATTAATAATAATGGTGATAGGTATTCCTATTTTTATTGAGAAAGGGATTAGTTACTTATTATGTTTTTTGATACTTACTAATGTTGTAAGTGAAAGTGCTTCTATTTTAGTATTGTTTTTATTCTTGCCGAAGAAGTTTTCTATTAGAAAGAATGATTTAGTCCCCAGTAGAGGCTATATTAAAGAGATTTTATCGATTGGAGTACCTAATACTTGTGGGAGATTAGTAGGAAGTGTTGGTTATTTTTTAGAGCCAATTTTACTGACAAATGTCATGGTTAAAGTGGGATATTCTAGTTCATTTATTACTAGAGAATATGGGGTTTTGTCAGGTTATGTTATGCCAATATTACTACTTCCCTCTTTTTTTACAAGTGCTATTTCGCAAGCATTATTACCAGTTATTTCAAAAGAATATGCTAATTGTAGGTATAGTACGGCTAAGAAAAAATTACGTTTAGGAATATGTTTATCTTTACTTATTGGTGGAGGTTGTATGGGGTTATTCTTTATGTTCCCAGGTATTTTTTTAAAGACTATTTATCATACTAATGAAGGAGTTAATTATATGAGGTTTCTTGCTCCTATTTGTTTTTTTCAGTATTTACAAGCACCACTTTCTAGTGCGTTAGAGGCAATTGGAAAAAGTAAGGATGTAATGATTGGAAATGTTTTAGGAATGATTGTTAGAATAGTACTTCTAGTGGTACTTTCTTATTTAGGTATTGGAATATGGGGATTAATTTTAGCAGTTAGTGTTAATGTTTTAGTAATTACTTTTTATGATTTGTTTAGGATTAAAAAGGCTTTTTCGTAAGTATTTCTTTATTTTTACATTATTTTTTCACTGGATTTACACATTTATTGTATAATATTTTTAGTGGGAGGGATTTCAGATGAAAATACTAATTGTAGACGATGAAAAAATGATTCGCGATGTCATTAAAGAGTATTGTTTAAATAATAAGTTCTCTGTTGATGAGGCGGATAATGGAAAAGTTGCTTTACAAAAACTTCAAACAAACACATATAACTTAATGATACTAGATATCATGATGCCTGAAATGGATGGCTTTACTATGCTTAAGGAATTGCCTGATGATAAAAAAATCCCAACGATAGTGTTATCGGCTAGAGGCGAAGAGTACGATAAACTATCTGGTTTTGATTTAGGGATTGATGACTATTTAACTAAACCATTCTCACCAAATGAGTTAATAGCACGTATAAAGGCAGTTATGAATAGATATAGTAATACCTTACTTAATATATATAAACTCGACTCTCTTGAAGTAAACTTTTCTGCACATTATTTAAAAATCGATAAAAAACACATAAATGTTACTCCAAAAGAATTTGAAATCCTTACCTATCTAATTAAAAATAAAGGTATTGCCATATCACGTGAACAATTATTATCTAAATTATGGGGGTATGATTACTTTGGTGATGATCGAACAGTAGATACTCATATTAAGATGCTTCGAAATAATTTAGGAGAATATAGAGACCATATAGTTACTGTACGTGGTGTTGGATATAAATTTGTTGAAAATGAAGAAGAATAGTTTAAATAAAGAAATATGGAAATACTTTTTAATTTTTTCAGTACTGATACTTGGATTTTTATGGATATTCCAAGTTTTGTTTTTGAATCAGTATTATAAATATGGAAAAACTAATGATATTAAAAATGTCGCAAACCAGATTGTTCTAAAACAAAATTCTAGTAATTTGGAAAGTATTATTAATAAAGCGGCTTATAAAAATGGAGTCTGTGTAGAAATTATTAATAGTAGTTATAGTACCTTATACTCCTCTTCTAGTTATGGTAGAGGTTGTTTTACAGGAAAAGAAATGAGTATGAATTATAAGTCTGACTTTTTAAGAAGTGATAGTAGTACTAAGACTTATGAGTTAATTAATCCAATGTATAATAATAATACTTTAGTTTATGCAGTGAAATTAGATAATAATAGATATGCTTTTGTTAATACATCACTTGATCCAATTGATTCAACTGTTGAGATTATTCAGGAACAGTTAATTGTAGTGACGATTGTGGTTTTAATATTATCATTTGTAATTTCATACTTTATTTCTAATTTTATTTCATCACCTATTGTTAAGATGAATAAATCGGCTAAGGAACTAGCGAAAGGAAATTTTGAAGTTAGGTTTGATACAGAATCTAATATTAGTGAAATTAATGAGTTGTCTGAAACACTTAATTATACTAGTAGTGAATTAAGTAAGACTGATGAGTTACGAAGAGATTTAATGGCAAATGTTTCTCATGATTTAAAGACTCCGTTAACGATGATTAAGGCATATGCAGAAATGAGTGTAGATTTACATCAAAATAGTAAGTCTAAGCGGAAGGAAGATATGAAGGTTATTGTTGATGAGGTTGATCGATTGACAGTGTTAGTTAATGATATTTTATCTTTATCAAAGATGGAATCTAGTATTGATAGTTTGGAATGCGAGGAGTTTGATTTAGTTAAACTAATTGAAGATGTTCTTTCTAAATATAGTATTTTAAAAGAAACAGAAGATTATACGTTTGAGTTTAAACATAATAAAGATGAACTTGTGATATATGCAGATAGGAAAAAGTTAGAGCAAGTTATTTATAATTTAGTTAATAATGCTATTAACTATACTGGTGATGATAAATTAGTACGAGTAAATGCCTTTAAACAAAATTATGGTATTTTAGTTCAAGTAATTGATTCTGGAAAAGGTATAAAAGAAGAAGATTTACCTTATATATGGGATCGTTATTATAAGAATAAGAAAAAGCATAAACGAAACTTGGTAGGAACGGGTTTAGGTTTAGCGATTGTGAAAAATATTTTAGAATTACATGGATATGAACATGGAGTTGATTCTAAGATTGGAAAAGGTAGTTGTTTCTTTTTTGTAGTAAAAGAAAATCCCAAGGATATTTAGTAATCCTTGAGATTTTTTAGTTTGTAATATTATTTTTTACTTGATTATATTCATCTATTGATGCATTTTCTATTTCATAAGTATTTACTTCCATCAACTTTTTATCTTCTTCTGTAAATTGAATTTCTAAAGGAATGGCTTCATAGGCTGGAATTTCAATGATGTAATAAGTTGTTTTAATTTCATTGTTTGAAGCATCTTTGAAGATGAGATTAATGGCTTTGTCTGATGCACTTTCTGAACTAGTATTTCTTAATGTAGCAGAAATTGAATAGATTCCTGCTTGTTTTGATATTGACATATCACTAATACAAAGAGTGTCAAGGCATTTTTCTGTTTTGATTCCTTGATTTTCATTTTCAACAGAAGTTTTACTTTGTTCAGTTTGATTATCAGATTTATTATCTGATGGGTTTTCTTGATTAATATGTTTTAGGCCAAGAATCAAACCAAAGGAAGAAAGGATTATACCAAGTGTAAATAATATTATTCCTACTTTTTTCTTCATATAATCCTCCTCTTAATCATCAATAACGATCCAACCTTGAGCCTCACCATATGGGCTGATTGGACATACCCAACTAAATTTTACTAAAGTTTTATTAGTTGATCTTGTTTGAAGATTTCCATTAGAATCTGTACAGTAATGAGTGTATCCTGTTGAGTGAGTTCTTCCACATGTACAGTCCCAAGTATAACTTTGAGTCTTTTTACTACTTCCTCTAATATTACAATTGTTTGCCGGAAGATCTGATACCTCTTCTTCCTCTTCTTCAACAATATGAACATGCGTGCTACTTGATACACAGTTTCCTGCGACATCACATAAACCAATATAGACAGTTTGGTCTCTTTCGGCTGTGAAAGGAGTTGTCTTATAACCAGAATAATTTGACGAAGAATAATTTGTCCAACTAGTTCCGTTATATGAGTAACGCCAATGTGACATTCCAGAGCCTCCACTATCATAACCATTTAAGGTTAAGACTAGTCCAGGAGCAGTAGCATTTCCATTTGATGGATTATTAATTGAAGAAATTGTTGGATCGGTCTTATCAATTTTTACAGTTTGATTTGCGGAACAACTAGTAGTATTACCAGCGTTGTCACTAACACTTCCACCATCGCCATTACCGTTTGCGCCAGCAGTTGTAGTATTGATATTACTTGAATATTTTTTTGAAAAGTCAGAGTTTGTAACACAACCGCTTCCACCGGTATCAGTACATTTAGCAGTAATGGTTCTACTTCCGTTTGTCCAAGAACTATTTCCTCCACTAACTGTACAAGTTGGTTTAGTCTTATCAATTTTTACAGTGGTATTTGGACAAGTTCCAGAATTTCCTGCGTTATCGTAGACCTTTCCAGGGTTTGCGGTAGTTGTATTAGTATTACTTGAATATTTATTAGAAGAGTTGCCGCTACAACCACTTCCACCAGTATCACTACAAGTTCCAGTTAATGTAACATCTGAGTTTGTCCAAGAACTACTTCCACCACTTGTAGTACAAGTTGGAGGAGTTGTATCAATTTTTACAGTTTGGTTTGCAGAACAACTAGTAGTATTACCAGCGTTATCACTAACACTTCCACCTTTGCCATCACCATTTGCGCCAGCAGTTGTAGTATTAATGTTACTTGAATATTTCTTTGACAAGTCAGAGTTTGTAACACAACCACTTCCGCCGGTATCAGTACATTTAGCAGTAATGGTTCTACTTCCATTTGTCCAATCAGTACTTCCTCCACTAACAGTACAGGTTGGAGCAGTTTGATCAATTCTTACAGTTTGATTAGCCGCACAATTAGTTGAGTTTCCGGCATTGTCATAAACTACTCCCCCACTATTATTACCGTTTGCTCCAGCGGTTGTGGTAGAAATTTCTGCATCATATACTTTAGAAAAGTCATTTGTTGCACAACCGCTTCCTGAATCGGAACATTTAGCAGTAATGGTTCTACTTCCGTTTGTCCAATCAGTATTTCCACCGCTGACAGTACAAACGGGATTTGTTTTGTCAATTTTTATTGTATAAGTTGTGCTGTAAGAAGAACAGTTTCCTGCATTATCGCAAGCACGATATTTAATAGTTGATGTACCTTCTGATTTAATGGAACGACTTGCAGTAGATGTTGCGGTATCAGTGTTTTGTGTTGTTGTTCCAGTTGTTGTATACTCATAAGTTTTAAATCCAGAAATTGAATCTGTTGAAGATGAGGCTGTGGTATAAACATTTAATTTAGACCAAGTATCACTTTGATAGGCACTTAAGTTTGTACTTGAACTTGGAGTTGTACTGTTATTTGTCCACTTATATAGATTAACTGTTGGAGTATTTGGTGATTGTCGATCTAGTGGAGCAATAACATTTAAAGTTACACTGTTTCCTGCATCATCTGAGGCAGATATAACATAGGTACGATAACCATCTTCACTAGTTGAGAATGTTGCGGTATTACTCTTTCCAGTTGATGTTTTATTTATAATTGTTGTTGTTGCAGCGGCAACAGTTGAAGTAGAAAGTCCAGCACTATTTTGTTTAATTGTATAATTTCCTAGGGCAAGTCCATCAGAGAACTCTACTTCGTAATATACTCCATATGGATAGTCTGCATTATTTAACCATTTTGTAGAACTTAATTTTGATAAGTCTAAAGTTGCGGTTGGAGTTGTATCATTAACTGTTTCTGTTGCGATAACACTACCTGTTTTCTTACCACTTTTATTACGTTTATAAACATTGATTGTAATAGTTGGTTTTGTTTTATCGATATAGACTGATACTGGACAATCATAAGTGTTTCCGGCTTCATCTGATAAAGTTATAGTACCAATCTTAGTGGTATTTTTAAATGTTTTAGTAAATGTTTCTCTTGTACAACCAGATCCATCTCCGTCTTTACAAGCAACGGTAATCTTTCTAGTTCCAGTATTAGTCCACTCTTTTGGGTTATTTGGATCATCGGCTGAATCGATATATTCACAAATTGGATTGATTTTATCTTCATAAGAATATTCTACGGCAGCAGTATAAGTTTTTCCATAGATATTAGTTGCAACGGCTACAACTTTTATTTTACCAGGGGTATAACTAGATAAACTAACTTTTTTAGTTACTTCTTTTGCAAAATTTGTAACTGCAACATTACCAGAATTTTTTACTTCCTTGGTACCTTTATAAATTGTATAACTGTAACTTGCAAGTTTATAGTCGTCTTTCATTATAATGGTTGCTTCAGCATTGGCTTCTTCTGTACCAGAAAATTTAATTTCAACAGAAAGATTTTCTTTGACTGTATCTAAATCACTTTTATAGTCTGGACATTCTAGGTATGCTAAATACGAATAATCATCTTGAGAATATTTATATATTTGGACATATGATTTATCGCTATAACATTTGTTATCGCTATAATCTAATATCTCATTAATATAGTTTTTGTCCTCTAAAGTATTGAGATATACTTTTGTTTTTTGGCCAATTACTTTTGGTAGTTCACTACGATTATCTTGAACGTAACTTTGGCCGGCTAATTTTAAGTTGTTTTCTGCTGTGGTATAATGTTTGTTTTTTCCTTGTTGAATTATTTTATTAACTGAAATAACTGCGATAGTTGATAGTATTCCTAGTATTGCGATTGCGGCTAGTATTTCGATTAATGTAAATCCCTTTTTATTTCCTTTCATTTGTTCTCACTCCTACTATACAAAAGTATACAATATTTTCAGTTTAAAAACAATGAAAAAATCAGCAGTTTTTCGCTACTGATTTATTTTTTTTCGATAGTAATTACTGGTCTGATTCCGATTGTATATGAAGCATCATATTCTTTTAAAACATAGAGATTTTCAATTGATGTAGTTTTGTTTAATCTTGCTAAGGCTGTTGCTCCTTGAGAATAGTTCACTTTCATAGAAGTGGCACTTGTTAAAGTCCAATAACCATCATATTCATCTAAATTAGATATAAGCCAATCAGGATAGGCGTCTTCTTTAACTAGTGAAGTTACTTCTTCATATGTTATTAAACGAACCTTTGCTTGATAATCAGAAAATGTATAGACATTGCTAATTACTTCATCTGGTACAACAGAAACCATATTGGTATTTATAGTTAGAACTCCATCTTTTATAGTAAGAGAGTTATATCCTCTAGATAGATGGTAATCATTTGAACAGTCATAGTCTGGTTCTGTTGAAGAAGTACTACAAGATGTCTCATAGTTTGTTTTACCAAAATCAGTATATTGATAATCTGTGATTACTGCAATATTATTCCATTTATTAGTAGCAGTAAGTAATGTTTCTAGAGCATTTTGAGGACCTTTAACATTAGTTAGTTCAGAATGCCAGTTTACTTCTCTTTTTAAATTTTTATTCATTTGAAGAGTCATGGTGTTTTCATCATTAGAAATGACATTAAAAACATATTCTTTACCATCTGTTACTTCTACTAGGACTTCTACACCTTCAAATATTTCATCGAAGGTGCAGATGTTTCCTTTCTCTGTACAAGTATTTGTTTTAAGATCATTTGTGTTAGATCCATATGTTAGTATACTTACTGGTATAGCAATTATTAAAATGACTGCTAGTACGATAATGAAGATTTTTAATCCTTTTATAAATTTATCTTTATTCATGATTCACCTCTTTTAAGAAACGCATGCAGATGAGCTACAGCTTTGAGTACAGAATTTGGTTGAACTACATCTATAGGTATTCCATGAGATATATTTGTATTCAACACCACCATAGATATAGGCAATTCCACTGAAGTTAAGTCTTATTCCACAGTAACTTCCATCAGAAATACTACTATAGCCTACTTTGACGTAGTGGTTTCCACTGCCTGACTTACTGCAACTTCCAGCTGAGTAACTAGTAATTTTACATTGATCTGATGATGGACTTACAGTAAAGGTTACTGTCGTTCCACTTCGAGAACTGATGTAGGCACTACAATATGTTTTATCACAACTTCCAGTTCTAGACATTGTTAGAGTTGATCTTGTTACCGTTCCACTTGAAGAGGCTCCATTTTTAGATGTATATTTACATGTTGTTTCTGTACAGGTTGTAATGTAGTAAGAATCACAACCATTATATCTAGTGCCATTAATTGTGTCTTCGCAGGCTTTTAAATAGCAAGAACTTCCACCTGAGGTTTTATCGTATGCTGAACATCTTGTGCCATCATAATCCGAATATGCAAGACGGTTATATGTTCCATAGCCACATGATGCGCTACAAGTTGAACCATTTTGATATGTTACTTTACTACAACAGTCTTGAGTGTTGCATGATGAACCTCCAGATGTGGTGTCTGACGATGGGCATCGTGTACCATCATAGTATGAATAGGCTACACGGTTATATGTTCCGCCACCACATTTTTTACTACAAGTTGAGCCATTTTGATATGTTACTTTACTACAACAACCTTGGGTGTTACATGATGAACCTCCAGAAGTTTTATCGTATGAGCTACATCTAACAGAACTATCATATGTTGAATATGCAAGACGATTGTATGTTCCACCACCGCATTTCGCAGTACATGATGAACCATCTTTATAAGTTATAGTTGATGATGTACAACATGCTCTAGTGTTACATGATATGGTATCAGTTTTTGTTATTAAGGCACAAGAGTTGGCGCTTGTTTTAGTTCCACCATCGCAGGCTTTACTACAACTTCCATAGTTAACATATTCATTTTTACCGTCGGCAGTTGATCCTAAGGAAACAATGGATGAAGTGTGGCCAACATTATCGACAGCATATACCCAAGCATAATACGAAGTCCCACAACTTCTAGTGAAATTTTTAGATGTTGTGAATTTGGTTTTATCTGTTGGTTTAGTTGAGGTATTTGTAACATAATAACGATATTCTTTAACACCTGAACCACCTGTATCAGTTGAACCAGATGCCGCTGTTTTAATTGAACCGGTTGTTGACGAACCACTTACTTGACCAATAGCTCCTGATGTTGGAGCGGTTGGAGCAACTTTATCAATTTTTATGGTTTGGTTAGCAGGACAAACTGTTGAATTTCCGGCATTATCATAAACTGTTCCCGGACTTTGGTTAGTTTGGGATAAGTTTGTGGTTGTTGTATAAACTTTTGTGACATTTCCAGCACAACCACTTGCATTAGTGCCATCGCTACATGTTCCTTTGATAGTTATGTCATTAGTTACCCAACTTGTACTTCCTCCACTACTTGTACATGTAGGCACCGTTTTATCAATTTTTATTGTTTTGGCTGATGATAAGGCTGAACAGTTTCCGGCTACATCACAGGCTTTATATTGGACATATGATGTGCCTTCTTTTTCAACTGAACGATATGATTGAACAGCATTTGTTACTGTAGATGTTGCGCCACTTGTAGTTACACGATACTCTTTAAAACCAGATAATGTATCAGTTGAACCTGTTGCGGTAGTATAAACACTTAGATTAGTCCAAGTATTATTTGTGTATGTTACTAAACCACTGGAAGTGGTTGGTTTTGTACTATTATCTTTCCATTTATACATGTTTACTGTTGGTATTGTTGGGGCTTGCCGATCTAGTGGTGCAATAACACCAATACTAATTGAGTTTCCCGCAATATCAGTGGCTGTTATAACGTAAGTACGATAACCATCTACTGTTGTGGTATACGAATCTGTTAAGGACTTCTTAGTAGTTGTTTTATTTTGAATAACGGTTGTTGCGGCAGATGTTGTAGAAGTTGTTAATCCTGACGGATTTTCCTTAACTGTATATGATGCTAAGGCAACGTCATCTGAATATGTTACTTCAAAATATACACCATTTGCGTAATCAGTACCATTTAACCATTTTGTAGTTGATGATTTTGATAAATCTAAAGTTGCTGTTTGTGACGAATTACTTACTTTTGCTGTACCTGTAGTACTACCAGTTTTACTACCAGAGCTAGTTCTGGCATATGACTTAACTGTAATACTAGGTTTTTCTTTATCAATATAAACGGTAACTTCACATTTAGCAGTATTTCCTGACTCATCAGAAATAGTTATATAATCAGTCATGGCTGAATCTTTAAATGTTTTTGTATATGATGTTCTAGTACATCCAGAGCCTTCTCCATCATCACAACCAACTGTTATGGTTCTAGTTTCGGTACTAGTCCATGTTTTTGGATTTTTATCTTCATCAGAAATGATACACGTTGGTGGTGAAATATCCTCAAAGTTATGAGATGCTGTTTTAGTTACTGAAGAACCATAAATGTTAGTAGCCGTAACTACTATTTTGATTTGACCTGGTGTATATTCAGAAAGAGATACTTCTTTTTCAACTGATTTAGCGTAGTTAGCGATACTAACACTTCCTGAATTTAAAATTTCTTTGTTATCTTTATAGACTATGTAACTATAACTCATTAATTTTACACTATCACTAATTTGAATTTTGGCAGAGGCATTCTTTTTCTCACCATTCATAGTAATAGTTATAGTTGGAGTTGAAGTTACTTCTTCTATTACTGTCTTATATGAAGGACATTCTAGATAAGCAACATAGGAATAGTCATTTTGTGAATATTTATAGACCTGAACATATGATTTTGTACTATCACATTTATTATCACTGTAGTCTAAGATTTCATTAATGTAATTGCTGCTTTCTAAGGTACTAAGATATATTTTTGTTTTTTGACCTATTACTTTTGGAAGAGCACTTCTATTTTCTTGGACATAACTTTGTCCGGCAAGTTTTAAGTTTTCTTCGGCAGTTGTATAGTGTTTGTTCTTTCCTTGTTGAATAATTTTGTTTACTGATATGATTGCGACTGTTGATAATATTCCTAAGATGGTGATTGCCGCAAGTATTTCAATCAAGGTAAATCCTTTTTCGCTTCTTTTCATTTTTTCACCCTATCTTCTATATCATAATTTCATTATACAGTTAAAATAAAAATCAAACAAGAACCAAATTCATGAAAAAAGATACTCTTTTTACTTTGAGTATCTAATTTAATTATAAATGTATAGTTCATGTTGACAACGGGTACAGGCAACGTATAAAAGATTTTTTTCATTTGACTTATATGAATTATTTCTATCGTTATAGATTATGACACTGTCGAATTCTAGACCTTTCGCTGTATAGGCTGGTAGTATGACTAGTTCTTTATGGAACTTTTTAGATGAGGCTTCTACTAAAGAAATGTTGAGATCATCTTTTAACAGATTATAAATTTTTTCAGCCTCTATATTATCTTTTGTGATAATAGCAGTTGATTTATATTGAGTTTGTAAAGAAGTAATATCCGTTAAAAGAGAATTTTTTAAATCTTTAATACCTCTTCTAATGATTACTGGTTTATTCGTTTCTTTACGAATAGCGTTAACATGTGTTAGATTTAGAATTTTATTAGTATAGTCAATTATTTCTGGAGATGAACGATATGTTTTTAGAAGTTCTAGATATTTAGTATCTCCTTTAAATAGTTCTTTTAAATCTGCTAAAGAATTATATGAATAGTATGGGTTAATATTTTGATTAATATCTCCGAGAATTGTGAAATCTGCTTTTTGGAAGATTTTAGAAATGATTATGTATTGAAGACGATTATAGTCTTGGGCTTCATCAATAATTACTTGTTTAATGGTTGCTTCATATATAAATCCTTCGAGTTTACCTTTAATATAGGCAAATAATAAGGCATCTTCATAATTAATAACTTGTTTATTTACAAAACTATTAATGATTGTATCGGGTAATTTCATATCAGTAAATTCACTCTTCCAAAAGTTTTTATATATTTCTTGATAGTCTTTTTTAAAGTTAGCATTTTCTCTTAATAATTTAGCAAAAGTACGATTCTTTTTGCCACTTCCTTTATAAAAGCTAGAAGATAGTTTTTTTGATATTTCCTCTACTCGCTCGAATAATGGAAGACGATTATATTTATAATGAAGAAGTTCATTTATTTCGTCTTTATCGACATGATTAATTTCATTTTCAATAAAGGAACTTACGAAACGACAATTAGAAACATAGTCTTCGAGATAAGCATCTAAATGAGTAATAATTGCATCACTTTGTTTATATTTAACTAGTTCTGGATATGTTTCTTGATATGTATAATATCTTGAGATGAAGTCAGTGAATGTTTCAACATCTTTATATTCCGTGATAAAGGCCGATAAGTAATCAGCAAATGTTGTTTGTAAAGTATTGGCTTCTCCTAAAGATGGTAAGACATCAGAGATATATTCTGTAAAAATATTATTTGGAGAAAAGATTAAGATATTATTACTAGAAAGACGTTCAAGTTGATAAAGTAAATATGCAATTCTATGAAGAGCAACCGTTGTTTTACCACTTCCTGCAATCCCTTGAACAATTAAGTTATTATCTTCTAAGTTTCTTATTACTTTATTTTGTTCTTGTTGGATAGTGTTAACTACATTTTTCATCTTTTCACTTGATTCAGTTGCGAGTACTTCTTGAAGAACTTCATCATCAATATTTAAAGAGTTATCAAAGACACCAACTAGTTTATTATTTTCTATTTTATATTGTCTTTTTCTTTTTAGTTCACCAGTATAAATACCCCCTGGGGCCTTGTATTCACATGGCCCTATTTCGTAGTCATAAAATAAACTACAAATAGGACTTCGCCAATCATATAAAATGTTATTTAGATTTTCATCCTTTAAGTATGTTAAAGACATGTAGATATTAAATATTTTGCCACTATCATCTTTAAAAACTATTGATGCAAAATAAGGTTTATTTTTAATTTGACATAATTTTTTAAAATATCTTTGTTTTTGAAGAGCCTTTTCGGCTTCTAAAGATGTTGCGGCCATTACTTGTTGCATTTCTGCTTCGTCAAAACTAGTGGAGTTTTCCCACATCATTTTTTTAAATTCAAGTAAGTTTTCTTCGTCGGCATAGACATCATCACCAAGACTAGATAAAGTGTCTCCTAATAAGCTTTGGACTTTCTTTAAAATTTTCTTTTCTTTTTGAAATTCTACTTCACTGATTGCCATATTTACCTCCTTTTTTATTGAAAACTAAAATGCGAAAAAACCACATTTTTTATGTAGTACCCTCTTAAAAATATGTGATTTTTTCAAAACGTCTACTTGAATATATCATATTGTTTTTTGTTATTCAAGTATTTTATTTTCATATTTGTCCTATAATGTAAAACTATTTTTTGTATACTTTTGGTGGTTCAATATCCTTAGCACTTTCTCGCATGGCTAAAAAATTAGTTGCAAAATTTAGGGTTGCTGCTACTAGTTGTTCAGGCTTATTGAAGAGTTTAATATCTTCAGTATATGGCGTAACTCTTTTATTCCCACTTGGAGTAGTGTAAACTGCCATTAAACCATCTGGACAAGTTTCAATAAAACTATCCGGATCTCCAATTTTATAATCTTCTGGATATTCTCTAGCATTTTCTGCTTCTTCTATATGACCAACTAAGTATGTTATATTTCTTTCATGTTTTTTCATTTCTCCTGCGGCATTTAAAAGAAAAGCAGTTTGTCTAAGTTCTGCCATAATAGCAGGTTGTTTTGGTAGTTCTATATCTTTAATTGTACAAATATCAAAACTTGCTGTATCCACGATCTCAGGTGTTTCTTGATTTGTTCTAAAGATAACATCTAAGGTAGATTCATACTTTTTCATAAAATCACTCCTTGATATTTAGAGTAACACATTTTAATTTGAAATGTTATAAATTTATAATTTGTTATTTTCTAGTAGTACGTTTGTAAATTCATCTTGGATTTCTTGAAGACGTTCTTTGGTACTTGCTTCAAAACGTACTGTGATATTTGGGCCTGTGTTTGATGCTCTAACAAGAGCCCAACCATCATCGAATAGGACCTTTACTCCATCAATATTTAAATACTTATAATTTTTTGATTTAGCATATTCCTCAATTTTATCAATTACTTGGAATTTTAGATTGTCTGGGCTTTGGAATTTTAATTCTTCTGTTGAGTAATATGTGTTTATTCCACTTAAAAGTTCATCAACGGCTTTATCAGTATGAGATAAAATTTCTAAAAGACGAAGTCCGGCATATAAACCAGAGTCAAAGCCTGGGAAACGATCTCTAAAGTAAACATGACCTGATAATTCTCCACCGAATGGAAGATCTTCTTCACGAACTTTGGCTTTTGTATATGAATTACCGCTACGATAACATAGTGATTTTCCGCCTAAGCGTTCAATTTCATCACTCAATGATTTAGAACATTTTACATCATATAAGAATTCTTTTTTCTCAACTTTATTGATGATATCTCTGATAATCATAATCATATAGTAATCAGTTGGGATAAATTTGGCTGTATTAGAAACTAGTCCCATACGATCACCATCACCGTCAAAACCTAAGCCAATATCAGCGTTTGTTTCAAGAACTTTTTTCTTTAACATTTCTAAGTTGTCTTCAACACATGGATCTGGGTGATGATTTGGAAAGTTACCATCACTTTCTTCATTAATTGTGATTAGTTCGATTGGGAACATCTCATATATTTCTTTAGCAATAATTGAAGTAGTTCCATTGCCCGGATCAATAACTACTTTTACTTTTCTATCTCCAAAATGAAGATTTGTTTTAAATAGTTCTAAGTAATCTGGTCTTATGTCATAAGTATAGATTTTACCTTCACCACTTGAAAAGTTACCTGCTTGAATGAAGTGTAAGAAATCTTGGATTTCTTGTCCTTTACAATTACCATTTTCATCGAAAGCAAATTTGAAACCATTATCATCCTTTGGATTGTGAGAAGCAGTTACCATTACTCCACTATATACTTTTAATTTAATACATGCGTAATAATACATTGGAGTTGTGACTAAACCTAAAGATATAATATTAATTCCTGTTTCTTTTATACCTGTTATTAAGGCATTGTATAAGTCTTCACTACTTAAACGATTATCATGTCCTACTACACAAGTTGTTTTTCCTAGGTTTTTGATATGACTACCAAAACCCAAACCAATTGTATAAGCAGTATCTATATCTATCTCTGTTGGTACTACTCCACGAATGTCATATCCTCTAAAGATATTTGTATTAATATTTTCTTTTATTTTCATTTTTTCCTCCTATTATATACATTCTAATCGTATCATAATATTTAGATTTTAGCACTATTTTTTGAGTTGGTTGACATAAGAAAAAGAAGAACGTTTTCTTTTTTATTCCCATATTACAGGCTCACTTTTCAAATTGAATAATCTATACTATATCTTCCACTTTTAGATACAAATCCTATAGCATTTGTTCTCTTAATCCAGTCCTATCAATCTCATATCTTATTTTGTCCCATAAATATGTTGCCTCTTGCCATTCGTCAATAAGCTTTGGTTTTTCACCCTCTAAAATTATTTTAGGTGATATTTTAGCAAGTTCTACTTCGTTTGACTTATCTCCTGTTCTAGCATAAAGAAGAGATTCGCATTTTGCCTGAAATCTTCCAGCCCACGGTTTACCACAATACATTGGCCCTTCAATACATATTGCTCCAAACAATTTTAAATATGGTTCTATTTGGTCGTCTACTATTCTTTTTTATAGCTATTTATCTCCATATTGTCCCTCCACATAGAAAATTTATACTATTATTTTATTTTTTTAAATTACACAACATCATTCTGACACTTTTTTGATTTTTATTCCGACAAATTTCAAAAATAGCAAACTACATTTAAATATAGTTTGCTATTAATAAACATTTATTCTTCAATTGTGTAGTTATCTAAAAACTCTTCAATTTCATCATAATACTCTTCGTGATCTTCAATAATTGAAGTAAACTTTTTAATTAATGCTTCTCTTTTTTCGAATTTCTCATGAGATTTAACTGCTAAGACTTTGTATGAATTATAAACATCAGCATCATTTATTAACTTCAAAATTTCCTTTTCACTATCAACTATAACAAAACTTAAATCCAGTTTCTTTAGTTTGTCTATTACCTTATCATATGGAATGTTTCCAAATGATACAACATCATTAACATATTTATACTCAAATAAATACCAAAGAATTTTTGCATCATCATAATATGATTTGTAAAAGATTCCTTCCTTAATAATAATTATACAATTAGCATACTTTTCTTTGTATGCGTTGTAGCGTTCTATTGTTTTCAACCTAAAATCTACCTCTTTCAACTTTTTAACAATCTTTAAATAACCATAGTAACTAGCACATGATTTGTTAAACTTAATTTTATCTATTTTATATAGTTTTCTTAACTTTCGTTTTATTCTGTAGTAAGTCTTTTTATTAAAAGAAATATTTAATTTATTATTTATAACCTTATATTTATATCCTAAAAATGAGAAACCTCGTGATGATTTATAAATATTACTTTTATTATTAATTCTTAATTTTAACTTTTCAATTTCTTTTGTAATAATTTTCCAATCACTTAGTAATTTAGCTTTATCAGTACTTAAAATTAAAATATCATCCATATAACGAATATAGTATTTGTGATGTAGTTTTTCTTTTATAAAATGATCTAAGTCATTTAAATAAAAAATAGCCAAGAATTGACTAGTCATTGCCCCAATACTTAAGCCTTTATTCTCTCTATAAAATGGAATGTCTATGTTATATTTTTTATTATATACTTTAATAGATTCATTAATATATTCTTTATTTGTTTCAGAAATAATTTGTTCAATTAGAGATATTACATCTTTATCTTTAATTTTCTTTTTTAACATAGTTAGTAATATTTCATGATCAATTGAATAAAAGTATTTACTTATATCTATTTTTAAACAATATATTTCTTGATCTTTATGATTAATTAATAGTTTGTTGTAGTATTGCTTTAATAATTCCATGGCATATTTACTACCCTTTTCTTTTCTTGTTGCGACATTAGAGTCGATAAGAGATTTTTCTAAATGAGGAATTAAATAATAGTTAGCAACAAAATGATTAACTAGTTTATCATAGATTGTTTGACTCATTACTAATCTGGCTTTTGGTTCAAAGATCATAAATGTTCGATATTTTTGAGGAACATATTTTTTGTTTTTTAATTGATAATATATGTAGTCTAAGTTGGTACTTAAATTTAGGGAAAAGTAAAAGACTGCTTTTCTATTTTTACATGTTTTTCTAATGATATTCCAGACTCTGTAAATATTTTCAAGTGTTATAGCATCATCATATATATTTTTAGTTTTTCTTAGATTCCTCATTGAATTTCCACGCGTAAATCATATTTTTTATTGAGGCTAGTTTATTTACTGAAACATCAAGATGTTTCTTTGGTATGGTTTTTACTTTTCTTAATTCGTTAGTCATCATATCAATTAATGATATACTAACTTGGATATCTATAAGATGTTTATTTCTAACATTCCCTTTAGTGTATGTGGCATAAAACATATTCTTTGTTAAAGCATATAACTCATCTAAAAGATGAATTCTAATGTCACGATTATTACCTGGTATAGCACAAGTTATATAAGTTTTTACATAAACTGTATAATCTAAAATTTTACTATATAGGCTGTAATCGGCATTATTAGGATTTTGAGTACTCATAAAACTTCTCCTTTAATAAATAGCAGTTAAAAACTATCTTAGTGTTCGATAAGTTCTACCAACCAAGATAGTTTATCTACTGTTTTTTTGGATAATTATATCCATAGAATTGTATCTGTTTCACAATGAAATGCGTGAGTGCTAAACTTCACCATAGCAATTTGTTATTGTTATAAGTTCAGCTATAAAAAGTGTGAAAATCCGGACGGACCCCGACTACGCACAGAACGCAGAAACCGCGCCTCACGCCTACACAGAGACAGGAGAAGCACCAAGGGCGACAGGCGACAAAGCCCACCACACTAAGGGATCCAAAGAATGACAAACCGTAAGTTCGATACAATCCTAAGCTAATCTATATTTTACTATTTTATAGTTTAACCCATAATATTTATATTTAATAATAGTATAATTACTTTTTTAAATACACTACTATTCTAGTATAGTTTAACTCGTAATTATTTTTTTCACAATAGATTTTATTTAATAAAATTTAAATAGACGTAAATAAAATCATTTTATTAGTAGTTAAAACTACCTTAGTATTCGATTTGTTCTACCAACTAAGATAGTTTACCTACTGATTCTTTTTGGATAAAATCCATAGAACTATATCTGTTTCACAATGATATGGTGTGATTTGCCAAACTTCACCATAGCGAATATTCGTTATAAGTTTGACATGAATAAATATGTGAAAATCCGGACGGACCCCGCCATTGTCATTGTTCACGTTGTTAGCATTCAGATTGCCATTCTCATTCACGATGAACACGTTCGCATTGCCCTCATTGAATGCAAAAGGCGACAAAGCCCACTAGAAAGGGGAAAATAGTAAGCGATGCCCGTAGTTCGACATAGTCCTAAGTTAATCTATATTTAACTATGAATATAGTTTAACCCTTTAATCGGGTAGTAGTTAAAACTATCCTAGTCTTCAGTTTATGCCTGCCAACTAGAATAGTTTATCTACTTACGTTTTTGAAGATTCCTTCATAGAATTACATCTGTTTCACAATTCGTGACTGCCGATGCTTCACCATAGCGTTTTCACGTTATAAGCCCGACAAATATATTTTGTGAAAATCCGGACGGACCCCGACGTTGTCATTGTTCACGTTGTCATTGTTCAAGTTGCCATCATCATTCCCGATGAACACGTTCGCATTGCCATTCTCGAAGCTGTTAGGCGACAAAGCCCACCAGACGCTATGGCAAAGAGAAAACGTAATCACAATATGATGTAATCCTAAGTTAATCTATATATAACTTTATATTATAGTTAACCCTTGATTATTGAATAGTTAAAACTATTCTAGTTTTCGAATAATTTCTACCAACTAAAATAGTTTGTCTATTCGCGTTTTTGAATGTTACTTCATAGAATTACATCTGTTTCACAATTCGTGACTGCCGATGCTTCACCATAGCGTTTTCACGTTATAAGCCCGACAAATATATTTTCGTGAAAATCCGGACGGACCCCGTTCTCGTTGTTCACATTGTTGCTGTTCAAATCGCCATCTGATCTAGCGTTGAACACGTTCGCGTTGCCATTCTCAGCATTGAATTCGTTAGGCGACAAAGCCCACCACACCTCAAGTAGAAAATCAACATAAGAGGGAGAGCCGTTAGTCGATGTAATCCTAAGTTAATCTATATTTAACTATTGATATAGTTTAACCCCTAGTTGTAGTTAGTAGTTAAAACTACCCTAGTCTTTGAAGGATTTCTACCAACTAGAATAGTTTGCCTACTAATTTTTTTGAATATTTAATTCATAGAATTGTATCTGTTTCACAATTCGTGACTGCCAAACTTCACCATAGCGTTTTCACGTTATAAGTTTGACAAAAAATATTTTTGTGAAAATCCGGACGGACCCCGTTCTCGTTGTTCACGTTATCGTTGTTCAGATCGCCATTCTCATTCCCGTTGAACACGTTCGCGTTACCAGAAGAGTTGAATCTATAAGGCGACAAAGCCTGGCGAAGACATACTGAACGAAGTGCGGCATATATGCGACACAATCCTAGATTAATCTATTATCACTATTTAATAGTTTAATCCTTTATAA
>CAYXZZ010000015.1:0-28277 GCA_964470055.1 uncultured Mycoplasma sp. | reverse complement strand
ATCACGTGAAAATTTAAGTGAAATGTTATCATACAGTGATGTTGATCTTGAAAGTATTGGTGAAAAGCCAACTGCTGTATTTATTGTTATTCAAGATGAAAAGAAAACATATCACTCATTAGTAACAATTTTATTAAAACAAATTTACGAAACATTAATAGCAACAGCTCAAAAACATGGTGGAAAGTTACCAGTCAGAACAAACTTTATTCTAGACGAATTTGCTAACATGCCACCATTAAAAGATGTAACAACAATGATTACAGCAGCACGTTCTCGTAGAATAAGATTTACAATGATTATTCAAAACTTTGCTCAACTTGATTCAGTATATGGAAAAGATGATGCTGAAACAATTCGTGGTAACTGTGGAAATATCATTTACTTAATCACTACTGAACTTAAAGCCTTAGAAGAAATTTCTAAAATGTGTGGTGAAGTAAAATCTAAAAAAGACGACAAAACTGCTTCAACCCCACTTGTCACAGTCTCTGACTTACAAAGAATGAAACAATTTGAAGTAATCATTTTAAGAATGCGTAAACAACCATTCAAAACAAAATTCACACCTTACTTCAAACTTGATTGGGGTAAAAAATATCCTGAAGCAAAATATCCTATACGTCAAAAAAGAACAGTTAAAACTTTCGATATAAAAGAATTTGTCAAAGATCAAAAGAAAAAGAAATTACTTGAAATGATGAACAGCACTGATGAAAGTAAAAAAGATTTATTACCAAAAATGAATCCAGCAGATTTTATGAAGAAAGAGCCAATGCCTTTCGATAAGCCTACAACAGATCAAAAACTTCCAGACTTCTTAACACGTGAAAATTATGAACCTGAAGAAAGAAGAGTAATGGGAGGAAGATCAACATCAGTATCACGTCCATCACCACCTCCACAATCAACTAAGTCTATGGATGATGATTTAGGATTTGATGTTGATGAGTTAGTTAAAAAGATTGATGCTAAAATCGCTGAACTTGAAGAAGAGGAACGTCGTAGTAAAGAACAGGCTACTAAACCAATTGTTACTCAACCTCTTCCAAAAGAAGAAGAGAAACAAACATCTTATATTAATCAACCAGTTGCCAAACCTAAGACAACTACGAAGATTGAAAATCTTGAGGATGATAGTGATGCCAATGCAACTGGAACACCTATTTCCAGCATTGACGAATTTTTAAATTCAACTCCAGTTAAGATAGAAAACTTACCAAAGATTAAGCCTTTAGAAGAAAAAACAGTCACACCAACAAATGAAACAATTACTCCAAAAGACAACTTAGTTTTAACAGATGAAGAAAATGACGATGATGATTTCTTTGATGACTTTTTTGATAATTAATAGAAGGAGAAATGTTTATGACAAAATTTAGTGTTGGCAGCAACAAAGGAAAAGAATTAGTTGCCGAAGAATTAGACGAGTTAGAAGACGACTATGAAGAAGAAACATCATCATCTTCAAGTAGTAGTAATAACAATGATGAAAAAAAGAAAATGATTAAAATGATGGTTATACTTATTGCTATCGTTATTGGTGGAATCTTACTTCTAATGTTTATAACATCATTAGGTGGAGGAAGCAAATCATATGAAGAAATAGAAGAAATTATGGTTTCCGCAGCCGAATCATACTTTGCTGATCATCCTGAGAATCTTCCTAAAAAAGATGGTGGAACTCAGACAGTTGATGTTTCAGTATTAGTGGCTGAAGAAAGAATGAAAGACTTATCTAAATATACAAATTCAATCTGTACAGGAACAGTTAAAGTTGAAAAATCAGGCTCAACATATTTGTATGTTCCAAAACTTAATTGCGGAGAATATTATGTTTCTCAAGAATTACACGATAAAGTAAGAGATGATAACGATATTGTTAGTTCTGGATATGGTCTATACAATAAAGGCGGAAATTATGTTTTCCGTGGAGAAAATGTTAATAATTATGTTCAACTAGACAATGCCTTATGGCGAATTATTAAAATTACATCTAGCGATAATTTAGTATTAGTTCTAGATGAACCACTAGGAACATTAATACCTTGGGATGACAGATATAATCAAGAAACTAGTTATAATGCTGGAATTAATAATTATTCATCAAGTAGAATTAAAGAGAAATTAGAAGAATTATATACTACAACAGATGAGGATATAACAAGTGTCTTCTTAAGTGATAGTGATAAATCAAAACTTGTATCATTTAATATGTGTACAGGAAAACGTGCAGAAGACGAAACTGGTGTTGAACAAGCCGTAGAATGTACAGAAGTAGTAAGAGATCAAAAAGTAGGTTTACTAACTGCTGCTGATTACATGAATGCTAGTATTGATACAAGTTGTACTACTGCTGCAAGTCTAAACTGTCAAAATTATAACTACTTAATTACAGATACCAATTGGTGGTTAGTAACTGCTTCACCTAAAAATACTTATAGTGCTTATATGGTTGAAGCAAATAGTGGTCTAAAAGTTAGTAACACTTTAATGTATGCCAGATTAAGACCAGTAATTTATTTAAATACAAACGTCTTATACAAGAGTGGTACTGGAACACAAAGTGATCCATACACAGTAAAGTAGAATCTATTCAATAGATTCTTTTTTTTTCATCTAATATATTAGAGGTGAATAAAATGAAAAGTATAAACATAGAAGAGTTATTATATCTTTTAGAAAAACAACCACTAAATATAATTGATATCAGAAGTAACTATGAATATTCATTAAGTAAAATCCCAACTGCTAAAAATATTGATAAGTTCTTACTTCTAAATGCCCCAAATCAGTACTTAGATAAGAACCAAATTTACTATATTTATTGCCAATCAGGACACACTAGTGAACTATTAGTAAATAGGCTTAATAATCTAGGTTATAAAACTGTCAACATAATTGGTGGATACAATAATTACTTGTTAACAAAATAGAATTATAATATAATAAAACAAGAAGGTGATTACCATGCTATCAGTTTTAAATGAACTAATCAATGATTGTACTGACTTAATCATGAATGGTGGTTGGATAGTAGGTTTTTTACTAGTACTATTAGAAGCATTTATTCCAATATTACCACTCGGTGCCTTTGTTGCCTTAAATGTAAATGCCTTTAATTTTTTTCCAGGAATAATTCTTTCATGGGGTGCCACAACAATAGGAAGTTATTTAATGTATCTAGCCTGTTATTATGTCTCAAACAAATTAATTTATAAATTTCTTCGTCCAAAGACAATAACCAAAATTACTGAAAGAACTGCTCATTTTCAAAAAATAAAACTGACCCATCTCGTGTTAATTATCACAGTACCTTTCGCACCATCTTGTTTTATTAATCTACTAGCCGGAATATCAAATATTTCTAAAGAAAAGTACGCCATCGCTTTATTAGTAGGAAAAGCATTTATGATAACTTTTTGGGCTCTCATAGGTAAAAGTTTTATTGAAAGTTTAACTAATATTAAGGCTATTATCTTTATATGTATAATTCTATTACTGGCTTATCTAATAACTAAATATATTTCAAAAAAATTCAAAATAGACTAAAGGAGAAAAGTATGGACTATATAATCATAATCTTATTAATCATAACTATAATATTAGGAGTAATATCTTTATTTAAAAATATTAATGAAAGTAACATAACAGAACGCTTAGGAAAATTAGAAGTAAGCATGATGAAAGAAATGGGGAACTTTAAAGCAGAACTAAGTCGCAACATGAACAAAGATTTCACAGAACTTAATGAACAACTAGAAAGACGACTACTTGCCATCAACGAAAAAGTAAACAGTCGTTTAGATGAAAATTTTGAAAAGACCAATAAAACATTTATGGATGTCATTGAACGTTTATCTAAAATTGATGAAGCCCAAAAGAAAATAGAAACTCTTTCAACTGATATTGTTAGTCTTCAAAGTATTTTAACAGACAAAAAGACTAGGGGAATTTTTGGTGAAGTAAATCTAAAACATATTCTTACAAGTGTTTTTGGAGAAAAAAACGACAATATCTTTAGACTTCAATATACACTTTCCACTGGTGTGATTGCTGATTCAGTAGTTTTTGCCCCAGAGCCTTTAGGAACAATTGCCATCGACTCTAAATTCCCTTTAGAGCACTATCAACTAATGGTTGATAAAAAACTTTCTCAAGAAATGCGTGAAAATTATGAAAAAATGTTTAAACAAGATATGAAAAAGCATATTGATGCCATCAATAGTAAATATATAATTCCAGGAGAAACTGCTGATCAAGCAATCCTTTTCTTACCAGCCGAAGCCATTTTTGCTGAAGTAAATGCTTACCATCAAGACATTATCAATTATGCTTACAAAAAACGTGTTTGGATAACTTCACCAACTACTTTAATATCAACACTTACAGTTATTGAGATGGTTATTAAAAATATTGAACGAGATAAATACACATCAATTATCCACGATGAACTAAATAAACTTGGTCTAGAATTTGCTAGATATAAAGAACGTTGGGATAAGCTTGCTAAAAGTATTCAAACAGTTAATAAAGATGTTGAAAATGTAACAATAACTACTGATAAAATTACTAAAAAATTTGAAGCCATCAACAAAGTGGAAGTAGAAGTAGTAAAACAATTAGACTACAAAGATTAGGAAAGTTTTAGACTTTCTTTTTTCGTATATAAAACTGTCTTTCCTCATAAATTTAACTATGATGAAAATAATCTTACTAATCATTGGTTACATTCTCATGGTATATGGAATAACTTACATAATTTTATACATTAATCTCTTTTCCTTTGGTTATACTATTAAAGAATATTTAGCATATCTCTTTACTACACTAGAAGGATATCTCCTTCCGACTGGAATAATTTTAGAGATAATAGGACTCAATATAAGAAAGGATAAAATAAAATGACATATATATATGATGTATTATTAAACTTTGCTGATGAAAATAGAATAGTAGAATTCTTTGAATGGGACGATACAGATACTCTTGAACATATAAAAAAGATTCCCATCTTTCGAACCTCATCAAAACAATTATCAGAACTAATCAATAATCAAGTAAAAATAGAAAAAGAATTTTTAGATAAAGTAAAATCTCAAACTATTGCATATCGTAAAACAAAGAACTTAGAATATGCAACTTTAATCACTGATATTAATAAAGTTATCGGTCTAGAATTTAATAGTACCGGAGAAATAATCAGTAGAAGTTCTCTTTTATTAGATGAAGAAGAAGAACTTCTCGAAGAATGTTTTGATTTAAAACAAGAACTTCTCCCATATTCCATTAAATCATCTTTAAACAAAGAGTCTTTTCTAACAAGGAGTGAAAGTAAAAAAAGACGATACTTATTAAAAGAAACAGAAAATTTATATAAAGAAAACAACGTCGACAAACTAAATTATTTATATGAAGAATTATATAATAAAGATGATTTATCATTTAAAGATAAGTACTTAAGAATAAAAAAGGATTTAGAAGAAAACTATACAGAAAAACACAACACTCTATATGAAATAGTTCGTCTTTCCTACATAAAAAAATAGGCTACTTAGTAGTCTATTTTCATTGCTTCTTTTACTTTTCTAATCTGTTTACTTGCTTTTTCTTTTGCAAGAGCAGTTCCTTCATTCAATATACGACTAACTTCGCCTGGATTTTCTTCATAGAATTTTCGTTTCTCTTGAATTGGTTTTAAGAAATTATTCATAGCCTCAATTAATTCCTTTTTACATTGAACACATCCGCGTTCACCTTTCTTACACTCGCTACAAACCTTATTAACATTTTCTTTATCATTAACTAATTTATGATAGTAATAAACCATACATACATCAGGATTAGCAGGATCATCCTTTTTTATTTTACTAGGATCAGTAACTGCACCCATAATTTTCTTTCTAACAGTCTCATTATCATCAATCAAATAAATAGCATTTCCTAAACTTTTTCCCATTTTATCATTGCCATCTAATCCTTTAACACGAGTTGTCTCACTTAAAACCTGTTGTGGTTCTTTTAAAACTTCTCCATAAATAGAATTAAACTTTCTAACTATTTCTCGACATTGTTCAAGCAGTGGTAATTGATCATCACCAACCGGAACCACTTCGCCATCAAAAGCCGTAATATCAGCCGCTTGACTAACAGGATAACCTAAAAATCCATAAGTAATACTTTCCCCGTTATTACCAAACAATTCTTTTTTCTGACTAATTTCTGTTTTAACAGTTGGATTTCTTTGTAACCTTGCCACTGTAACAAGATTAGAATAAAATACTGTAAGTTCTGCAATTTCCGGAATCTTTGACTGTATAAAGAAATGAACTTTATTAGGATCAAGTCCAATTGCTAGTAAATCTTTAGTTATTTCATACACATTATGACGAACCTTTTCTGGATTATCAAAATTATCAGTCAATGCTTGCACATCTGCTATCTCTAAGTAAAAATCATAATCATCTTGCATTTTTACCCAGTTTAAAGAAGCACCGAAATAATGTCCTAAATGTAAGTTACCAGTAGGACGTAGTCCAGTTAAAATAGTTTTTTTCACAATAATCACTTCCTATCAACATTTTATCACATAAATAAAAAAAATACTTCTAATATCTTTATAAAACAACGAAAAAAGTTGCGAAAAACTAGAAAATATGTTATAATTTAGCCACATTGAGCAAAAAGGGGGGACAAGTATGTTTAATAAAAATAATTTAACCAAATACAAAATTTCAGAATTAAAAGTATTTAGAGAACATCTTCTAGAAGCAACTAGTACAGAAGAAATTCTTATTGCGATAGATGAAATGATTCAAGAAAAAGAGGAAGCATCATCAAAAAGTCTTAATGCTCGCTTTCCAATAGATTGGATGAATATCGATTTAGATTATAGACAACTTTTACATAGTAACGGCATAGAAACAGAACAACAATTATTAGATATACAAGATTTATGGTCACTAAAGGGAATGACACAAGGTGGTTATGAACAAATTAGTTGGGCAAGAGAGTTTTTTGATATGAGACCAATTGAAGAACTTCCTGAAGAAAAAAGATCTCCAATGAATGTTGCGAAAGTAATCGTTAAGCAGGCTAAAAAAAATAACACTTCAAATCATAAATAATATAACTATATAAATCAAAGGGCATTAGTCCTTTTTTCTTTACACTAAATCTGTCAAGTAGGGTGGTCATACTTCCTTAAAAATGCTATAATATAACAAACTTAAATTTAGAGGAGGTAAATATGCGGAAATTTTATAAAATACCAATGACAGAAAGAGTAGTAAAGGTTAATGATACTTCACTATTTCAAATATTACATGAACAATATCCAGATCTACATAATAGAGAATTAGGTCGTGTAGAATTGACTTATGGTGGAAGCAACCCAGGTGTTATGACACCAGAGCTAGAAAAAATTGTAAATGATTATAACGAACAAACAGCACTACTTTACAAAGCAATGAAAGTCCCACAATACATTATCGCCATAAAAGAAGACGAAGAAGTAAAAGAAATATCAACAAAAACAGTGTTAAGTGCAGGAGGATTAAGTAGTCTAGTTGCAGCAAGACAAGTTTCACAACAAGAAGCCTATGAATATTTAGATAATACAGAAGGCTACATAGAAAAAGCCAATCAGTTTTTCCCAAAAAAAGAAGAGAAGAAATGTCTTTTGAAAAGAGCATTTGAAGTAATTATAGGAAAGAAAGATAATTAAACAAAGTGTTGTTTTCAGAAGAAATATACTGTATAATATAAGACGTTGGAGGGAATACAAATGGCAAAAGCAAAAGAAACAGTAGAAACAAAAGAAACAAAAAAAGAAACAAAGAAAAATGTTCATGAAGTAGTAGTAAAGATCGAAGGAGCAGAATGGACAAAAGCCTTAGATACAGCCTTCGCTAAAAAACAAAAAACAGCAAAAGTTGATGGCTTCCGTGCAGGAAAAGTTCCAAGAGATATATATGAAAAACATTATGGCAAAGAATCATTATTTATTGATGCAGCTGATGCAGTATTACAAGATGCTTATGTAAAAGCAATGGAAGAATCTAAATTACTTCCAGTAGTACAACCAGCCGTAGATTTAAAGAGTTTAAGTGAAGAAGGTGTTGAATTTACATTCAAGATCGTTACTAAGCCAGAAGTTAATGTAAAAAACTACAAAGGTTTAAATATTCAACCTGTAGAAGTTGAAGTAACTGATGAAGAAATTAATCATGAACTTGGACATTTACTAGAAAGATATACAGAATTAACTACAAAAGAAGCCGGAGCAGTAGAAGAAGGCGACATTGCTGTAATTGATTTTGAAGGGTTCAAAGATGGTGTAGCATTTGACGGTGGAAAAGGAGAAAATTACTCTTTAGAAATCGGTTCAAATACATTTATCCCAGGATTTGAAGAACAAGTAAAAGGAATGAAAGTAGGAGAAGAAAAAGATCTTAACTTAAAATTCCCAGAAGAATATGGTGCTGCTGATTTAGCAGGTGCTGATGTAGTATTTAAAGTAAAAGTAAATGAAATCAAACAAAAAGTTGCTAGAGAATTAGATGAAGAATTCTTCGAAGATCTAGGAATGGAAGGTGTTGATTCAGAAGAATCGCTAAAAAATGCAATTAAAGATTCAATCAAAGCTCAAAAAGAAATGGATGCTGAAAATCAATATGTAGACAAAATTTTAGAAGAAGTTGCTAAAAATGTTGAAGTTGATATTCCAGAAGAAATGGTTGAAGAAGAAGTTGAACGTTTATTAGGAAGATTTACAGAACAACTAAGAATGCAAGGAATCTCATTAGATTTATATTACCAATTCACAGGTAGTACAGAAGCTGATTTAAGAGCGCAATTAGAAAAAGAAGCCTATAATAACGTATTATATCGTTTAATGTTAGAAGAAATCATGACTTTAGAAAAAATCGAAGTAACTGAAGAAGAAGCAGATAAAGAAGCAACTGATTTAGCAAACAAATACCAAATGGAAAAAAGTGAATTCTTAAATGAATTTGGTGGTATAGAAATGATTCAATACGATTTAGAAATGCGTAAAGTAATGGATTTACTAAAAGAATTAAATAAATAATTATAAAAAGAAAACAAAGTCTCCGGATTTTGTTTTTTTTATGGAAAAATTTATGAAAAATCGCCTATTTCCTTGAAAAAAAATTAATTTATTATATAATAGTAAGCAGTATTAAAATTTGGAGGTGGATAATCACATGGAAAATGAAAAATTATTAGTCTTAATAATCAATGATATGGTTATCTTCCCAAATAATGAAGTAAGAATAGAATATGATAACACTTATGATAAACAAATGATTAGCATAATAGATAAACTTGATAGCGATCTAATGTTAATTGTTAACCCACTTGAGGAAAATATTGATATTGATTTAACCAACTTACCAAATTATGGAACGTTAGGTAGACTTAAACTAAAAATGAATGTTCCAAACGGTAAAACAAGAGTGGTAATAGAAGGACTAAAACGAGTTGAAATATCTAATTATATTCAAGAAAATGAATTTTACTATGCCAATTATAAAGAGATACTTTTTCAACCTAAAGAAGAGGAGAAAGATTACTATAATATCTTAATAAAATCTCTAGAGAGATATATTGACAGTGTTCCATATATGAGTAATGCTGTAATTACCCAATTAAACAAAGTAACAACTCTAGATGAATTATGCGACCTTGTCGGGTCATTTTTAACTTTAGATTACAAAAAGAAAAAGAAATATATAATTTTAACCAATCCAATTGAACGCTGCAAACAATTAATTCAAGACATGAACGAAGACATAAAATTTATCGAGTTAGAGCACAAAATAGAAGAACAAGTAGAAAAAGAACTATCTGAGACTCAAAAAGAATATTTTCTTCGCGAAAAAATCAAAGTTATGCAAGAAGAATTAGGAGAAGTAAATAGTAAAGATGAAGAAGTTGTAAAACTAAAAAATAAACTTTCAAAATTAAAGTGTTCTCCTAAAATTAAAGAACGCATTAGTCGTGAAATTTCACGTTATGAAGCAATCAATAGTAATTCTCCTGAACTAGGAATAGTAAGGGAATATCTCGATTGGATGTTGAATCTTCCTTGGAATAAACTTACAAAAGATAATGATGATTTAGTTAAAGTAAAAGAAATATTAGATTCTTCTCACTATGCTTTAGATGACGTTAAAGATCGTATTTTAGAATATCTAGCGGTTAAACAAAATACCAATAGTCTCCGTAGTCCAATTTTATGTTTAGTAGGGCCTCCAGGAGTAGGTAAGACATCTCTAGCCTTAAGTATTGCCAAAAGTTTAGGTCGAAAAACTGCCAAAATCAGTGTCGGTGGAATTAATGATGAAGCGGAAATTATTGGTCATCGAAGAACTTATGTTGGTGCCAACCCAGGTCGTATTATTCAAGGAATTAGAAAAGCAGGTACTTCAAACCCCGTATTTATAATTGACGAAATTGACAAAATGACTAAAGATATTAAGGGGGATCCAGCCAGTAGTTTGCTAGAAGTTCTAGATCCTGAACAAAATAACAAGTTTTCTGATCATTACATAGAAGAGGACTTTGATCTTTCAAAAGTATTGTTTATTGCTACAGCAAATTATATTGAGCAAATTCCTTATGAATTAAGAGACAGATTAGAAATAATCAATGTTTCAAGTTACACAGAATATGAAAAATTAGATATTGCTAAACGTCACTTAGTACCAAAAGAATTAGAAGAACATGGACTAACTCCACTTCAAGTTCAAGTCACCGATGAAGCCCTTTTATTAATAATTAGAAATTATACAAAAGAATCTGGAGTAAGAGAACTTGAACGAATGATTGCTACATTGTTTAGAAAAATAGTAAAAAAAATACTTTTAGAAAAAAGCACTCCATTTTATACAATTGATGAAAAGTCTATTCAAGATTTTTTAGGTAAGAAAAAATATTTATATACTGAAAAAACGGAAAAGAATGAAATTGGAGTAGTAAATGGTATGGCCTATACTGTTTTTGGTGGTGATATTTTACCAATGGAAGCAACTCTTTATAAAGGAAAAGGAGATTTAACAATCACTGGTTCAATAGGCGATGTTATGCAAGAATCATGTCATATTGCCTTAAGCTACATAAAATCAAACATGCAAGAATTTGCCATTGAAGAAAAAACTTTTGACGAAAATGATATTCATCTTCATGTCCCAGAAGGAGCAGTTCCAAAAGATGGACCATCTGCGGGAGTAGCCATTACTACATCCTTAATAAGCCTTCTAACAAATCAATCCGTAGATAAAAATATTGCCATGACTGGCGAAATAACCCTACGAGGTAGAGTTTTAGGAATAGGTGGATTAAAGGAAAAAGTCATTGGTGCTCATCGTGCTGGTATAAAGAAAATTTTTCTTCCAAAAGAAAATGAAAAAGATTTAGATGATATCCCAATGGACGTGAAAAATAAGATTAAGTTTATTTTTGTCAAAAACTACAAAGAAATCTATAAAGAAATATTTAAAGTAGGTCGAAAAAAATGGAATATACTGAAAGAAAAATAGAACCACAAGATATAAAAGATGAATCTTTATCTGATGAAGTTGATCCGCTTCAAGATAAAATAGACATTATATTTTTAAAACATCAACTCATATGTGCTCCAGAAATTGATTTAACAGAAGCCTTTTCTGCTGAAGAAGAATATGGGGCTTTCATTGATATATTTAATGTTGCCTTAGAAGCAGAACCTGCCTTCTTCCTATTAAATGATGAATTCTTAAAAACAGCAGAAGGTATTTTATATAGTAAAAGATTTGAATATATGCATACCGCCAACTACAATGAAATAATCAATGACATTATCGGTAGAATTAATCATCTAAAAGGTATTCATCCGTATCTTATTTCTCATCAAGTAAGCTCTTATATAAATTGGAATTTAGAAGTTCGCCAACTTGGAAGCATTATGAAAGAAACAGAATTTTATCGTGTCCTAGGAAGAGATGCAAACCTTATCCAAGGATTAATTAATGGTGATATTGAAGATATTGAGCCATATTACTTTTTCTCAAGTACTAACTATCTCGCAACAGTAATGCCAGAATTATATGAACAAAATCCTGAGATGTTAGATATGACTATGCAAAAACTAGACCATTCAATTCAAAAAAGATGGTTTTGGAATTTGGCTGAAAGAGACTTTGCTAGAGAAACTCAAAAAAAGTTATATAAAGTAAAATCAAAAGAAGAATAATAAGTCTTCTTTTTTCATACTCTTTTTTAGGAGGCATATATGAAAAGAACAATTTCTTTTGAGAAAAAAATAGAGTTCCCATCAATGATTGGTGAAATAACTTCAATCTCGTTGGAACATACCTTAAAATTTACTGATCCCAGCAATATCGAAGGAGATTTCATTGTATCAGGAACTTACAAATTAACTGAGGCTTCTCGTATTGAAGAAGATTTTAACTACAAATTACCTGCTGAAATAATTATCGGAGAACGTCTAGATGAAGCAACTTCAAAAGTAGATATTGAAGATTTCTATTATGAAATAGAAAACGATTACATTTTAATTTGTTATATTGATGTAAAAATTGAAGGAGTTGAGTTAGTTGAATTAGAAGATGAAACACCATCCATTGAAAATACCCCTGTTGAAGAACCACTAACCGATATTGAATCTTTAGAAGAACACAAGTTAAAAATAGATGATATTGAGAAAAAAGAAGAAACACCATCAACAAGAGAATGTGATGGAGATATCTTAGAGGAACAATCAGTAGTTGAAGAAGTTCAAGAAATGGAGACAGTAGAAATGACAGAGACAAAAGAAAAACAAGTAGTAGTAAGTTCATTATTTGAAAACATCAATGAGAGTGAAGAAACATATTCAACATATTCTGTTTATATTTTAAGAGAAGAAGAAACAGTAAATTCACTTATTGAAAAGTATAAAACCACAAAAGAAGAACTAGAAAGTTACAATGATTTAACCACTTTAACTATAGGTTCTAAAATAATTATTCCCCTTCATGAAGAGTAGAATTTTATATAAAAATAACTTAAAGTTAGTAGAAGTAGATAATCAAAAATATATTTTAAAGAAGACAAATCAAAATGAACATGATGTTTACAATTATTTAAGAAGTAAAGACTACCACAACTTTTTACCTCCCGTTGAAAAAACATCAACCTATGACTTATATCAATATATTAATACTGAGTTACCAACCCAAGATAAAGCAATAGAGTTAATTTATTTAATGAGTATGCTTCATATTAAAACAACTACTTTTCAGGAAATAACTTTAGATAAAGTAAAAGAGCAGTATGAAGAAACCATCCAAAAAATAACTTATTTAAGAGATTATTATCTAGATCAACAAGATTATATCGAGACTAAGGTATTTATGTCACCAGCCGAACAATTATTAATGCGAAATATTTCTAAAATATACAAAGCCTTAAATTATGCTGAATATAAAATCAATTCTTGGTATGAGTTAAAATCAAAGCAAAAAACAGAAAGAATAGTTCAACTTCACAATAATCTCACAACTAAAAATATTTTAAAATCTCAAAATTCATATCTTATAAATTGGGAAAAATCCAAAAAAGGATTAGTAGTTTATGACTTCTTAAATTTCTATCATAATCATTACTTTGAAATGGAAATGACCTCACTTTTTAGGGAATATCAAGCAAAGTATAAATATACAGCAGATGAAACATTACTTTTTCAAAGTTTAATATCTCTTCCACCTAAATTAACTTTCGAAAAAACAAATTACATAAATACCCTTAATGCGAGAAAAGTCATCGATTATGTCGAGATAACTAATGTATTTTTATCAGAATATTATAAAGAAGATAAGGAAAGCAATGAAAGCAAACTCACACAACAAAATAATGGCATTTAATTTAGTTGTAATAAAAACTAGCAACAACATCTGATAAAAAATAATAATTAGAAAAACAAAAATAGCCATTAAATAGAAGAGACTACTTCTTCTTTTTTGTTTACAAAAGTTACATCTACAAAAGAAATTATGCTTATTCTTCATAGGATCACCTATAATACTTTATGCATCTTAAACAAATATGTCCAAAAATAATTGACAAGTGAATTGTTTATGATATAATTTAATCGATAATTATTATCAATAAGGAGAGGCTATGATTAGTAGAAATACCAAACAAAAAGAAATTATTTTAGATATTCTTGATCGTTATAGAACTCATCCAACTATTCAAGAAATATATGAATATGCAAAAATAAAATATCCAAATATCGGTCAGGCAACAATTTATCGTAATGTTAAAAAGTTAGTTGATGAAGGAAATGTTTTAAAACTTCCTAATAGTAATAACGAAAGTTATCATTATGATATTAATACTAGTCCTCATGACCATTTAATATGTAAAAATTGTGGGAAAATAGTTGATTTATTTGGTAATAATTATGAAAAAATAATCAGCAAGATAGAAAGTGATAATTCAATTAAAATAGAAAGAGTAATAGTTCTTTTAGAAGGACTATGTGGTGAATGTAATGGCAAAATATAAATGCGAAATTTGCAATCAAATAATTGAAGTTGATGATTTTGATTCTTTCGAAGTATGTCCAATTTGTGGAGTTGGAAAAGAATTCCTTGTTCCAGCAGAAGAGGAATCAGAAAAAGAAAATAAATCATATAAAGAAATAACTGGTCCAATTCCTATTGCTAAAGACAATCCAGGAATTGAACGTATTGAAGAAAAATGTATTAAATGTGGTTTGTGTTCTAAGGTATGTCAACAACAAGTAGGAATTAGGTACAATCTAGAAAAAGCCAAAGCCCCGGTTTGTTTATCATGCGGACAATGTATCTTAAATTGCCCAGTTGGAGCACTTGTTCCAAAATATTGTTATAAAAAAGTTATGGATTACATTAAAGATACATCAAAAGTAGTTGTAGCCTTCACATCACCTGCCGTAAGAGTTGCTTTAGGAGAAGAATTTGATAGTCCAAAAGTAAATGTTGAAAAGCAAATGGTCGCAGCCTTAAGAAAATTAGGATTTAATTATGTGTTTGATACAACATTTGGTGCAGATTTAACAATTATGGAAGAAGCCAGTGAATTAATTGAGAGAATTAAAACAAAGAAAAACCTTCCTCAATTTACAAGTTGCTGTCCAGCCTGGGTTAGATATTTAGAAATATATCATCCAAATTTAATTAATCATTTATCAACGTGTAAAAGTCCTATCGGTATGCAAGGCGCTATAATTAAAAGTTACTATAGTGAGATGATGAACATTCCCAAAGAAGATATTATCGCCGTTGCCATAACACCATGTACTGCTAAAAAAACAGAAATTATTTTACCAAATAGTAATGATACGGATTATGTTATTACTACTAGTGAACTTGCCTTAATGTTAAGAGAAAACGAAATCGATTTTAATTCTCTTACAGAGGAAGAGTATGATAGTCTAATGGGAAGAGGTAGTGGAGCCGGAGTAATATTTGGTGCATCAGGTGGAGTCATGGAAGCAGCAACAAGAACAGCACATTATTTACTAACCAAAGAAAATCCACCTAAAGATTTATTAGACTTTAAAGCCGTAAGAGGATATAATAACGTTAAAGAAGCAACTGTTGATTTAGCAGGAAATCAACTTAAATTATTAGTTGTTCATGGTTGCCCAAACATTGAGCCATTCTTAGAAAAACTAGAGCAAGATAAAACATTGGATTATGATTTTATTGAAGTTATGAATTGTTCAGGAGGATGCATCGGTGGTGGTGGTCAACCTCTAGGAATAGTCTCAAAGCAACAAGTAATTGCTGAAAAAAGAATCGCTGGTCTTTATACAGAAGATAAAGAATTGCATATTAGAGCAAGTTACGAAAATCAGGATATTATAGATATATATAATAGTTTTCTAGAACATCCATTAAGTGAGAAAGCAGAACATCTTCTTCACACAGAATATGAAAATAGAGGTAGTATATTAGGAGAGTAATCTCGTTAATATAAATAAATGAAAATAAGAAAAGAGGTAATATAATGGAACTAAAAGGAAGTAAAACAGAACAAAATTTAATGACTGCGTTTGCAGGAGAAAGTCAAGCAAGAAATAAATATACATATTATGCAAGCAAAGCAAAAAAAGATGGTTATGAACAATTAGCAGCCATTTTTGAAGAAACTGCTAATAATGAAAAAGAACATGCTAAAATGTGGTTCAAAGAATTACATGGTGGAGAAATTCCATCAACAGCAGAAAATCTACTTGATGCTGCAACAGGTGAAAACTATGAATGGACAGAAATGTACAAAGAATTTGCTGAAACTGCTAAAGAAGAAGGATTCACTCGTTTAGCAAAATTATTCGAAATGGTTGGAGCCATTGAAAAAGAACATGAACAAAGATATTTAACATTACTACAAAATATCAAGGATGATAGAGTATTCAAAAAAGATGGCAAAAAAATTTGGGTATGCCGCAACTGTGGTCATGTATATGAAGGTGAAGAAGCCCTTAAAGTATGTCCAGTATGTGCTCATCCACAAAGTTTCATGGAAGTACAAGCAGATAATTATAAATAAAAAAACAAAAGATTCCCTTGGGAGTCTTTTTAACTGAAAGAAATTTCAGTTTCCAAATCTTTATCAAATATTGCAATATATAAAAGAATTGCACCCGCTATCACAATTAAAATAGAAGCCATATAATTTAACTCATTAAATAAAATTTTGCTTTTAGAATCACGACAATTAAGCGTTTGAACGTTTTTGTAATTACCTTTAAAAAAATAAAGATAAATAATTAAAGCCACACTAAAAACAAAAATATTTAATAATCTGTATTTTTCTTTTGAGTTTTTATCTCCAGTTTTATAATAATCAATTTCGAAAGAATTGGCTAAAAAGGAAACACCAATAATAAAAAGATAAACTACCCAAATAAAATTTTCTGTTTGTATTTCTTCAATAATCTTATTGTTTTTATTCATATTAAAATATATTCTACTCAATAAATAATATAATGTAGAATAATTCAATTTATAATTTTATAAAAGTTAAATATTAGAAGGAGAATCAACTTTTGATGTGGTAGTACCTTGAAAATATAAAAGACAAATAGACCCTACTAGCAGCAATATACTTCCCAGTAAGCGAATTTTATAACTTTTTGTTCGATATTTTTTATAATCGTAATAGTTTCTCGAAAAAAAATAAATGTAAATTAAAATTGAGGCTAATATCGCAATCAAAAAAGCATTATTAGCCTTTTCTTTGGCGTGTTGTTCATGGTGCAAAATATTCTTTTTTAACTGTTCATCCCCATAAATGTCTGCCATCGATACGAGAATAAACGCAACCCAAATAAAATTTTCAAAGTTTAGTCTCTTCACAATACTTTCTTGTTCATTCATACTTAAATATATGCAATAAAAAAATTTATTAACGAGTTAATTTGTGGTATAATCAATATACAAATTGAGGTGATATTATGACAAAACCCGAACTTTTAGTACCTGCTGGAGATATGGCAAGTCTTCATCAAGCAATTGCCAATGGAGCAGATGCTATCTATCTTGGCTGTAAAACATTCGGTGCCAGAAAATTTGCTAAAAACTTTTCCAATGAAGAAATTATAGAAGCCTTACAGATTGCTCATTTATATGGAGTAAAAATCTATGTGACGATGAATACTCTTATAAAGGATGATGAAGTAGAAGCATTCTTAAACCAAGTGGAATTTCTTCATAAAAATGGAGTAGACGCCATTCTTATTCAAGACTTCGGTATGCTATGCTTAGTTCGCGAAAAATATCCTAATCTAGAAGTACATGCTTCAACTCAAGCCAACACATCTTCTAAAGAAACTGCCGAATTATTTTACAAATTAGGTGTAAAAAGAGTTGTTTTTTCACGAGAAATGACATTAAATGAAATAAATTCTATTGATGTTCCTATCGAAAAAGAAGTTTTTATTCATGGCGCTCTGTGCATAAGTTATTCAGGATGCTGTCTTATGAGCAGTATGCTCGGTACGCGCAGTGGTAACAGAGGAGAGTGTGCTGGTAGTTGTCGTCTACCATATTCATTAGAAAAAAATAACGAACTTGTTGCCTCAAATAAATATCTTTTAAGTACAAAGGAATTAAATTCAGCCCCTAAAATTAAAGAAATACTAGCCAGTAATATTGCTAGCCTAAAAATTGAAGGTCGTATGAAAAGTCCAGAATATGTAGGATTTATCACAAGATATTACAGAAATCTAATTGATAATAATCCAATGAATTTAGAGGCTGAAACAGATAAATTAAAAACAATTTTTAACAGAGAATTTACTACAGGAAATCTTTTTTCCGCAACTCCAGCCGAACTAATGAACTCAAAAAGTCCAAACCATATTGGCCTAGAAATAGGAAAAGTCATTGATGTAACTCCCACAAAAATAAAAATTAAACTAACTAAGCCACTTAATCAACAAGATGGAATTAGATTTCTAAACAGTGGTAAAGGTTTTATAGCCAATTTTATTTATGATGAAAAGGACAATTTAATTAGTTCTGCCGAAAACATCTGCTATTTAGACAATAAAGTTGATTTAAAAGAAAAAGATGTTGTCTGTAAAACTCAAGATTATAAACTATTATCAGAGCTAAAAGTTTTACCAACTCGTAAAATACCGATAACATTTGCTGTAAAGGCAATTATTGGTAAACCACTTGTAGTAACGATTTCTGATACTAAAAACACATTTGATATGACGGGAAAAATTGTTGAAAAATCAATCACTTCACCGATTAGCAAAGATCAAATTAAACGACAATTAGAAAAATTGGGAGAAACACCATTTGTAGCATCCAACATTACAATATTATCTGATGACAACGTTTTTATTTCCATAAAAGAACTAAATGAATTACGTAGAAATCTAGTTGCTGAATTGATTACAATTCGTCAAAAAAATAGTTCACTATTCAAAGTTCAAGAAGTAATATTCTCTAAAATAGAGCCAACCCAAGAACTTATTAAAAGTGCAACTGTTTTTACTGAAGAACAACTTCTTGCTTGCCTAAATCTTAGTATTCAAAGAATCTACATTGAGGATATAAACGTCTACAAAAAATATAAAGAAAATCCAGCCGTTTTCTATAAATTGCCACGTTGTTCAAGAAATCCCCATTTCTACGAAAAAGATAAAAATTTAGTTTCCGACTATTATGACTACAGCACTGAATCAAAAAAATACATTGGTGATTATCCATTGAACGTATCAAATATTTATACAATATATTATTTGCATAAACTTAATTTAAAAACAGTAACTTTATCAGTTGAATTAACGGAAAATGAAATACTAAGGCTGCTTGATAATTATAAAAAGCAATTTAATACTGTTCCTAATATTGAAGTTGTTGTCTATGGTCGAGTAGAAAATATGTTAATCAAAGGCAATATTTTATCTCTACAACAACATGAATATTCAACAAAATTAATAGATTTTAAAAAACGTTCTTTTCCGGTATTCTATGATGAAATTAATACACATATATTAAACTATGAAAATCAAAATATAACCAATCATGAATTGCTAACCAAAGTAAGCATCAGATTCAACTTTTTTAATGAAGACGCAACTGAAATTAAAAAAATTGTAAATTCCTATCAATAATAAATTTTATAGTGTGAAAAAGCTTATATTTATGATAAAATAAAAATAGATAAGGAGTTGTATGAATATGAATAAAAAGGAAACAGAACGAAAAATAGGAATAAAAAATTATTTGATTCTAGTTCTTATTTTCGCCTTAGCAACTTTAGCAACATTATACTTATGTAATGTTTACAGTGTCTATGAAGAAAGTAAAAGACAAATCCCAGTGATAAGGGGGACTTTATCAGAAATAACAAGTGAAGAAGTAGCCCACTATATTTCTGAAAATCCTACTGTCATGTTATACATGTGCACTGCTAGTGATACAGTCTGTCGAAATTATGAAAAAGACTTAAAAAAGTATGTGGAAAAAGAAGAAATGCAAGAAGAAATTGTCTATTTAAATATTAGTAACGAAGAAAAAAGTACTTACGCTGAAACGTTTAACGCGCACTATCCATCAAGATTTACACTAACCAGTAATTTTCCGGCACTTGTAATCTTTGAAGATGGAGAAATAACCCACTTACTACAAGCCAAAGAAAATGAACAACTAACTATCACAAAAACAAAACAATTTATGGAACTACATAGAATAGGAGAGTAATCTCCTTTTAAATTAGGAGGAAAAATATGAATAACATTGTACTATATGAACCAGAAATACCTCAAAACACAGGTAACATCATGAGAACTTGTGTCGCAACAGATACTAAACTGCATCTAATAAAGCCTCTAGGTTTTGAAATAGATGATAACCATTTAAGAAGATGTGGCGTAAATTACATTGATAAATTAGATTATGAAGTTTATGAAAACTTTAATGATTTCAAAAGTAAAAATCCAGGAATTTACTATTATTTCACAAGATACGGTCACAAACCTCATACTAGCTTTGATTACAGTAATAAAGGAAATGAGAATTTGTACTTCATTTTTGGTAAAGAGTCAACTGGTATACCCAAAGAAATTCTTCAACATGATTTAGAGCATTGTATGCGCATTCCAATGACCGACAAAGTCCGCGCCTTAAATGTATCAAATAGTGTGGCAATTGTAATATATGAAGCTCTACGTCAACAAGACTACAACAATTTATTAAAAGAAGAACCACATAAAGGTGCTAATTATTTAGAACAAGAATAGAAAAGAAGTGATAATATGTCAGAACGTCAACAAGAAATTGAAAGAAGCATTATAACCAAATTTAGAAAAAGCATCTGGCGTCCTTTTACCAAAGCAATAAGAGATTATGAACTAATTAAAGAAAATGATAAAATTGCTGTATGTATATCAGGTGGAAAGGATTCTGTTTTACTAGCAAAATGTATGGAAGAAATAAAAAAGCATGGAAAAATTAACTTTGAACTAGTCTACATTGTAATGGATCCTGGTTATAACAAAAATAATCTCCAACAAATTATAGAAAATGCAAAAACTTTAGGAATAGAAATTCAAATTTTTAATTCAAATATTTTTGATATAGTAAATAAACATGCTAGTGATTCTCCTTGCTATCTGTGTGCAAGGATGCGCCGGGGATTTTTATATGATCATGCCAAAGCACTAGGATGCAATAAAATTGCTCTTGGTCACCACTTTGATGATGTAATAGAAACAATAATGCTTTCAGTCCTATATGGAGGAGAATATAAAGGAATGATGCCCAAATTAAAGAGTACTAATTTTGAAGGAATGGAACTAATCAGGCCATTATATTTAGTACGTGAAGAAGATATTATTGCATGGAAAAATTACAATAAACTAGAGTTTATTAATTGTGCATGCAAATTCACTGAAAAGGATTCTTTAAAAGATTCAAAACGATTAGAAATAAAAAATTTAATCAAAGATATGGAACAGAAAAATAAAAATGTTGCTTACAATATTTTTAAATCAAGTGAAAATGTCAATGTTGATACCGTCTTAGCAACAAAAAAAGATGGAATTAAAACATCTTTCTTAGAAAAATATGACAAATAATGAATAAAAAGAGCTCTCTTCAATCATTATCGGATTGAAGGGAGCTTTTTATGGCAAAATATAAAGTAGAAATCAGCGGTATTAATACAAATGACATAACAGTATTAAATCAAGAAGAAATGAATGAATTATTTAAAAAAATGCAGGAAGGAGATGAATTTGCTAGAGACCTACTAGTTCAAGGAAATCTAAAGTTAGTCTTATCAATTTTAAAAAAGTTTACCAATAGATTTGACAATATGGATGATCTATTTCAAATTGGCTGTATTGGTCTACTAAAAGCAATAGATAATTTTGATTTATCACACGAAGTGAAATTTTCAACATATGCCGTGCCAATGATTTTAGGCGAAGTAAAGAGATATATTAGAGATAACAGTAGCAGTGTACGAGTAAGCCGTTCGCTAAAAGACTTAGCATATAAAGTCTTAAAATTAAAAGAAGAATATCATAGTGAAACAGGGGAAGAGTTATCAACTGAGCAAATCGCCACGCAACTAGATATTTCAACATACGATGTAATAAATGCCCTTGATTCATTGAAAGAACCAATTAGTATGTATGAACCAATATATAATGATGGAGGAGATACAATTTATTTATGTGATCAACTAGAAGACAAAAAAGAAAACAGTGCAGAACTTTCTACAAAACTTGCTATATCATCAGCAATTGATAATTTAAATGAAAGGGAAAAATTTATTCTAGATGAAAGATTTATTATTGGCAAAACTCAAATGGAAATCGCTAAAGAATTAAACATCAGTCAAGCTCAAGTTTCAAGATTAGAAAAAGGTGCTATAAAACAGTTGAAAAAAGTTCTAAAATAGTCATCTAAATAATATATTAATACTACTAGTAGGTGATTAGAATGAGATTATCAGAATTACAATCAAAAAAGATAATTAACATTACAGATGGCAAAAACATCGGTTCGATAATTGATATAAATATTCAAGAAAATGGCAACGTAGAGTCTTTAATTTTAGAATCATCAAAAGGAATCTTTTCGTTAAGTAAAGAATTAGATACCCAAATTATGTGGAAAGACATAACTAAAATTGGTGAAGATGTAATATTAGTTAAAACTGCAAATTATGAGTAAAATTAAACAATTAATAATTATCATAATTACTGCACTAGTAACCTCTTTTTTTTTGATTGAAAGTTTAGGGAAAACGCTAAATACGCAATTATATAACTATGTAAATATGGAATCAAAAAGACTAGTAACAAATGTAATTACATATTCTATTAACGAAATATTAGAAGAAAACTTAACCGAAGATTTATTTACAATTACAAAAAATACCAACAACGAAATTGAACTCCTTGACTACAACACTCAAGAAGTCAATAGAATATTAAAAATAATTAATCAAACAATTCAAAAAAAATTAATAAATTTAGAAGAGGGAAATATTGAAGACTTTATCATTTCAGATTCCTTTAAGCGCGGTAAATTTAAAGCAATAAAATCTGGAGTAATTTGTGAAATACCTCTAGGAACTTTAAAGAAAAATCCTCTCTATTCAAATTTTGGACCTAGTATTCCGATTAAAATGTCTTTTCTTGGCTCAATAAACTCCAACATAAATACTAAAATAACTCCATATGGTTTTAATAGCCTCGTTCTGGAAGTATCAATAAATGTAGAAATTGAAGAAATAATAACGATGCCAACCTCCTCTAAAATAAACAAGATAAAAGTCACTGAGCCTTTAACTTTAAAAGTTATTCAGGGTATAATTCCAGAGTACTATTATCTCAAAGGATTAGAAAAAGGCTCATTTGAATCAAAAATTGAAAATGAATAATTAATCTCCAAAACTTAAAAATATGATATAATCAAATAGAGGTGGAGTATGAAAACGATAGAAATAAATGGAATCAAGTATGAAATAATAAGAAATGATGGTAATTGTATAGATAAAGAAGTTCTAGAACAAAAAATAACCGAGTATTTTGATGCTTTTGACTACATCTTTGGCGACTATTCCTACGAAAAAGTAAGGTTGAAAGGATATAATGAGAGTACAAACAAAAAAGCAACTAAAATTAATGATATAAAGAATTTGGATGACTATATTTCTAATTATTGCAGTTATGGTGCGAAAGTTTTCTTATTGAAAAAAGTTAAATAAAAACACTTGTATTTATTTGAAAATATGTTAGAATTAAATTATATGAATAATAAGGGAGGATTTTTATAATGACAGAAAATCAAGAAGTAGAAAAGAAAATTATGTCAATTATTGCTGAAGATGGTTCAATCGAGGAAGTCGAAGTAATTCTTGCATTTGAATTTAAAGACACAAAAAAAGAATACGTTGTATATACGAAAAATGAAAAAGATGAAAATGAAAATATTACAATCTATGTTTCTCATGTTGATCGTTCATCTGGAGAACCTAAACTTCTAGGCATTGAAGATGAAGAAGAATGGAGCAGAATTAAAGACGTATTACGTGAATTATCAAAACCAGAATAATATATAAAATATCAAAAGGAGGTACACTATGCTAGGCGATAGAATCGAATATGCAGATAGAGGTTACTTTAGAGTAACAGTAGGAAGCAGTAAGTCAAACAGAAAACTTAGGTCAAGAAAACTCTCATTTGAAAGTATTAAATCACGTTGGAATAATTATAAATTAAACAAATTGAACGAACAATTAGCTGCTCAAAAAGAAAATTTAGTAGAAATGGAATTTTCTAATGAACAACTTAAATCCGGAGAAAAACGTCAACGCACTGAAGCCAAGATTTTAAGAAAGACAAAGGCAATAGCGCGATTAGAATCAAAGGTAAACTTTTTAGAAACAGGAACGTATTACGGAGAAGATTATATTGATTCGCGAGCAATAAAATTAAAAACATTGATGATGAAAAATCTGGTATATAATCGCGATAATTTGTATGGATTAACAGAAGAAGTGGCACAACAAATTATTTCAGGTGAACAACCAGGCTTCAAGGAAGAAATTCCAGTCGGAGAAAAAACACCAGTTAATAAAGTTATCGATGAAGAAAGTGAGAAAATAGGCGCTAAGGTTAGAGAAATATTAGCTGAAAAGGAAAGAGAAAAGGCTGCACAAGTTTCAACACAAGAGCAACAACAACCAGCAGTAGAAACAGTCACTCCAGAAAATGTTTCAGACCAAATTCCAAACGGTGAAAATAACAATTCCAACACTCAATCAATAGTAGGTAAAGATGAAGTGACTCATACAATAGCAGAAGAAATGAGAAAAATAGATGTTGAACCAACTATAAATAGTGACAAAGTTGCTGAAGCAATTGAAAGAGAAATGAATAAAATAAGAGTAAGTAGAAATGAAAGTTCTAATGCAAAAGTTAATAAGTTTATTAATGAAGATGGCACTTATAGAATGAAACGTGAGGATATCGATGAAGATTTCAGAATCACAAGATTTGATAGAAATAAATTATCATCAGAAAACAAAAATCCAACTGATGATCAATCTGAATTAGATATTCAACCATTTGGTGAAACTACTGCTAGAAAAACACCAGATGTAGAAAGCCCAAGAAAGGCAATTACCGCACTTACTGAAATTCCTAAAGTACAATTTCCAGCAATAACTCCTCCAACAATAAAAGAAGCTAAAAAAGATGAAGAGAAAAGAGAGGTTCCAATCGTGGTGCCAGATAGAGTTGAAAAACAAGAGCTAAAACAACAAGCACCATCAGAGGTTGCAACCGAAGCAGTTTCAAATCCTAATATATCAGGAGATTTAGGTGCTTTAATGGCGCGCGTTATGGTTTTAAAAGCCGAAAGAGAAACAATTACTTCTCTTCAGGAAGACGCGGAAAGAAAAGTTATGGACACAGAAGAGTCATACAATGATACAAAACGTAGATTAGCAGAATATGCTGATCAATTAGAAAAAGCATGTAATGTTTCATACCAAGCAAAGACTGACGCAGAAAAAAGAGCAGCCGCAACAGAGGCTCAAATCAATGCAATGCTTGCTATGATGGAAAATGGTGAAACAGAATCAATAAAACCAGAACAGGGAAAACAAGGAAGAATAAGATAATTCTTCTTTTTTTTATTGTAATGCATATAATTTAGAGAGTGATTCATAATGAAAAATATGTTAATTTACAATTATAATTTAATAAATCCGAGGATATATTATACAGGAAACAAAATTCACATAATTGCAAATGGAGAAAAGTATGAACTAATATGCGTGGATAATTTGGCACAAATAAGAATATTTGATAAAATAACAAACAATGAATTATCAAAAAATTATGATCAAGTCGTCAAAACAAATGCTAATAAGACAACTGTCGAACATAGAAATAAAAAATATATTCTAATGAAGAAAAGCAATCCCCAAAAAAGAATATTAGATATTCTAGAAGAAGAGACCATGAATTCAAAAAACTATAATCCAAAGGAAAATAATAATGGGACTTGGTATGACCTCTGGTGTGAAAAAAATGACAGGATAGAACAAATATATAAATCAACAAAAGGAAAAGACAAACTAGTAGATGAATCTATCGATTATTTTCTTGGTATGGCAGAAACAGCAATAGCCTATTATAAGAATGCTAACTTTACAACATCAAGAAATTTAACTATCACACATCGCCGCATAAATGAAATTAATAATCCTCTAAATTTGGTAGTTGATGAGAAGGAAAGAGATGTAAGTGAATATCTAAAATATATATTTTTTAAACAAAAAAATTATGAACAAGATCTACAAAGAATTGAAGAGTTAATCACTTTTGCGAATTTATCATATGAAAAAGTGTATGCGAGAATGCTATATCCGACATATTATTTTGATGAACTCGAGAAATTATCTGAGAATAAATCTGTTAGAAAAGAATTAATAAAAATAATTGAAAAAACAGATGAATATGAAGAGTATTTAAAAAAAATATACGAAAGATTTTCAACAAAAACAGCAATAAAAAAAGTAGATTGGCTTAATTAATCTACATTTCTAACTTCTTTTACCTCTGGAATTTCATTAACAATGATTTCTTCAATTCCTTCTTTTAATGTAATATCCATCATTTCACAGTCTTTACATGCACCAATCATTTTAACATAAACAATATTGTTTTCATATTTAACAAATTCCAAATTTCCACCATCATTAATAAGGAATGGACGAAGTTTGTCAATTAAAACGATAATTTTAGATTCAATATCATTTTCATTCATCAATATCACCACAAAATATTATAACATAAATGAAAGTTATAGCCAATAAATTTTCTTGTTATATAATAATAAAAATGGTATAATACAAAAAGAAGGTGTATTAGTATGAATAAGTATAAAAAAGGAGAAATAGTCACAGGCTATGTTACAGGAATAGAGAAGTATGGAATATTTGTCAGTTTAGATGAGAAACATGACGGATTAATACATATCTCTGAAATCACAAGTTCCTATGTCAGAAACATACATGATTATGTAAAAATGGGTGAGATAATTCATGCTAAGGTACTAGAAAATGGAAATTTTGGCAGAGTTAAATTAAGTATAAAAGATTTAGATTATAGAATAGGTAATAAACAAAAATCTAAAATAAAAGAGACATCGAAAGGATTTTCAACACTGAATTCAGCACTTAATGTATGGATTGACAAGAAAATTACTGAAATATATGAAAAAAATCAAAAAAAATAAAAAAAAGCGTTGACAAAAAAACTAATAATTGATATATTTAATTACGTCAACTGATTTATTTCGGGCGATTAGCTCAGTTGGTTAGAGCACCTGCCTTACAAGCAGGGGGTCACAGGTTCGAGTCCTGTATCGCCCACCATAATGCCGAAATAGCTCAATTGGTAGAGCAACTGATTTGTAATCAGTAGGTTACGGGTTCAAGTCCTGTTTTCGGCACCATTTTTTTGGAGAGGTAGCGAAGAGGCTAAACGCGACAGACTGTAAATCTGTTCTCATTGAGTTCGATGGTTCGAATCCATCTCTCTCCACCACTTAAGATTGCCTCGTAGCCAAGTGGTAAGGCATCAGACTTTGACTCTGACATGCGTTAGTTCGAATCTAACCGAGGCAGCCATTTTGATAATATGATCTGTTAGCTCAGTTGGTAGAGCATTTGACTTTTAATCAAAGGGTCATGAGTTCGAATCTCATACAGGTCACCATATATGCCTGAGTGGCGGAATAGGTAGACGCACAGGACTTAAAATCCTGCGAGAATCAACCCTCGTGCCGGTTCAAGTCCGGCCTCAGGCACCAATCTGTTAATTACTTTGAATATTTAGAAGTTATTATAAAAAGATTCATAGAAACGTTGACTTGTCAAAAAATACTATGATATAATCATTACGTTGTCTATATGACATGTTGGAGGAATACCCAAGTCTGGTTGAAGGGACCGGTCTTGAAAACCGGAAGGTCGTGCAAGCGGCGCAGGGGTTCGAATCCCTTTTCCTCCGCCATCTAATATTTTGAAATATCGCGGGATGGAGCAGTCTGGTAGCTCGCTGGGCTCATAACCCAGAGGCCGGAGGTTCAAATCCTTCTCCCGCAACCAAATTTTAATATTGGTCTCATGGTGCAGCTGGTTAACACGTCTGCCTGTCACGCAGAAGATCGCGG